>JAQBPF010000408.1 GCA_028287665.1 Deinococcus sp.
CGGTTCTTGTGAATGGCAGGCACGAGAATATGGCTGGGGCGATCCTCGGCCAGCTGCACGATCAGCTCGGCCAGATCAGTTTCGGTGGCGTGAATGCCCCGCGCTTCCAGGGCGGCATTCAGTTCGATCTCGTCTGTGCTGATGCTTTTGACCTTGATGACTTCGGACACGCCCTGCGCCGCCACCAGATCGGCCACCAACGTCCGGGCTTCCTCGGCATCGCGCGCCCAATGCACCTGGCCACCCCTGCGCTTCACCGACGCTTCCAGGTCCAGCAGCAGGTCGCCCAGGTGCGCCAGAGCCTGGTCTTTGACTGCCGCCCCCTGGGTCCGCAGGTCTTCCCAGTGGGGCAGTTCGGCCACGGCCCGCAACCGTTTTTCCCGGATGGTGGTGGTGGCATGCCGCAGGTTCCGGCGCATCTGGGGGTCACTCAGCGTCTCGCGGGCCGCATCGGGAAAGGCGCGGGGAGGCCGGATGCCGCCCGCACTCACGGCGCAGCCTCCACACTGGCCAGGATTTCGGCCAGATGCACCACGCCCGCGCCGCTTTGCAGTCGGCCGAGTCCGCCGCCGATGTGCATCAGGCAGGAGTTGTCGCCTGCTGTGCAGACTTCGGCCCGCGTGGCCATCACGCTGCTGACCTTGTCGGCCAACATGGCGGTGCTGGTCTCCGGGTTTTTGACACTGAAGGTGCCGCCAAACCCGCAGCATTGGTCGGCGTCGGGCAGCGTGACCAACGTGAGGCCGCGCACCTGCCGCAGCAACCTCAGCGGCGCGTCGCCCACCCGCAGGAGGCGGGCCGCGTGGCAGGTCGGATGGTACGTGACCCGGTGGGGATAGGACGCGCCCACATCCTCGACGCCCAGTACATTGACCAGAAATTCGGACAATTCGAAGGTGCGTTTGCCCAATTCAAGAACTTCAGCCAACAATTCTTCGTCCCCGGCCCATTCGGCCGCTCTGGGGTACAGGTCACGCACGAACGCCACACAGGAGCCGCTGGGAGCCACGATCACCTCGGCCTCCCGGAAGTCATTCACAAATTTGCGGATCAAGGGCAACGCTTCGGCCTGATAGCCCGTATTGAAATGCATCTGCCCGCAACAGGTCTGGGCCGGATTGAACACCACGTCGTGGCCCAGGCGCCGCAACACGCGGGCCATCGCCAGTCCGGTCTGCGGAAACAGGGCGTCGTTCAGGCAGGTGATAAACAGATCGATCTTCATGTGGGCACCAGGTGCCTTGACAGCTGGACGAAGACTTCACGCTGCCCGGCAGAGACGGCGTCCTGCGGCTCGAAGGTCTGCAGGGCGCTGGAGTCCCGCACAATCTGCCGCCGCTGGGCCGCGCTCAGAACGGTGCGGGCCTGAACCAGCAGATTCCCCATCAGGGTGGCCTCCACCGGACCAGCCACCACTGGTTTGCCGCTGGCATCCGCAATCAGCTGATTCAGCAGGCCGATCTGTGAACCGCCGCCCACCACGTGCACCACCCGGACCGGCTGACCGCCCACCTCTTCCAGAGTGTCCAGCACCTCGGCGCAGCGCAGGGCGAGGCTGTCCAGAATGCAGCGGGTAATTTCGGCTGGGGTCTGGGGAATTTGCTGCCCGGTGGCGCGGCAATAGGCCTGCACCCGTTCGGGCATATCGGGGCCGACCGGAAGGAAGCGGGCGTCATCGGGATCGATGACCGGGCCAGCCGGAATCTGGGCGGCCAGGGCGTACAGCTCACCGAAGTCAAGCTGCCAGGCCCCATTGCACTGCTGCACGATCCACAGGCCCATCACATTTTTAAGGAGCCGGGTCGTGCCGCCCACCCCGGCTTCATTGGTCAGGTTTTCAGCCAGGCTGCGGGCCGTCAGCACCGGCTGAGGCGTTTCTATGCCCACCAGCGACCAGGTGCCGCTGGAGATGTATGCCCAGTCCTGGCCCTCCGCCGGAACCGCCGCCACCGCCGACGCCGTGTCGTGGGTAGCGGGCGCGATGACCTGTACATCGCTGAGTCCGGTCAATCGTTCCAGTTCCGGCGTCAGGAGACCCAACCCGCTGCCGGGTTCCACGATGGTCGGCAGGAAAGAGGTGGGAAGCTGAAGGGCGTCCAGCAGTTCCCGCGCCCACCGGCCCGTGAGGGGATTCAAAAACTGCGTGCTGCTGGCATTGGTGCGCTCGGTCACCGCCACGCCGCACAGCCAGAAATGCAGCAGGTCGGGCACCATCAGCAGCGTGTGGGCGCGGGAAAGCTGATCGGGACGTTCAGCGGCCAACTGATACAGGGTATTGAAAGGCAAGAACTGGATGCCTGTCGCGCTGTAAATCGTTTGGTCCGTCAGGTCCGCCCGGACCCGCTCCATCACGCTGGCCAGTCGGGGGCTGCGGTAATGGTGCACCCCGCCCAGCAGCTCGCCTTGCGCGTCCAGCAGGCCGTAATCCACGGCCCAGGAATTCACGCCGATACTGGCAACCGGACCAGAAGAAGCGGCCAGGCTCAGGCCATGCAGGATCTCTGTCCAGAGGCCCAACACGTCCCAGTACAGTTGGCCGCGCACCGGAACGCCGCCGTTGGGAAAGCGGTGCAGAATATCGACCTGCAACCTGCCGCCTTCAAGCGTGCCCAGGGCCACCCGCCCGCTCGAGGCACCCAGATCAATGGCAATGTGGCGAGAAGTCAACATGCCCCGTCCTCAGCGCACATAGGCGGTGGGCACGCCTCCATCCACGGTAATCACGCCGCCGGTGGTCTTGGCCGCCGCAGGCGAAGCCAGCCAGTAGGTCGCTTCCGCAATATCTTCAGGCAGCACATTCACCTTCAGGGTCGTGCGGTTGCGGTAGAACTCTTCGAGCTGGTCGGGTTCGATGCCGTAGGTCGCGGC
>JAQBPF010000453.1 GCA_028287665.1 Deinococcus sp.
TTGGGAACCGCCGTGCAGGTCACATTCGGCAAAATCCTGGGGTTGCTGGCGGGCAAAGGACGTGTTGGTGCCGCTGACCAGAAAGCCCTGAACTTCCGGAGAGTGGGCCTCTGGAAAGCCGAGGCGGTGGCTGAGGTTGCCGCCCGTAGACGTGGTCAGGCCGCGCCCGGCCAGGTCGCGTGCCGCCTGGGCCAACTGGCTGCGGAGGGCGTCGCTCATGTCCAACCGCCAGCGGCGCTGAACACCGGACACGCTCCGCGCTGCACGCAGGCGTGGGCATAGATGAACATGGCCGCCGACCAGCTTTGACCCCGGAATCCGCTGGGACGGCCCGAAACCCCGTGATGCCATTCGTTGAAATCCCATTCCAGACCCGGCGTGCGCGACAGGCGGTTCATCTGAGCGAGGCGGCCAAGCTGCGTGGCGGCCTGTTCCAGGCGCCCCGCCTTGACCAGGGCGGCCACGTAAAAGCCGCCGAGGAAGGGCCACAAGCCGCCGTTGTGGTACTGGTGCGGCAGATTCAGATTTCGCAGACGGTAATATTCGCGCCAGTCACGTTCTCCGGGCTGCACAGGCGGATGAATGGCCTTGATGGGCCACGGTTCGTTGATGCCCGCCGAATCGATGTAATCCAGAATTCTGGCGGTCTGGGCGTCGTTCGCCAGGCCAAACAGCACCGCCACCAGATTGCCGAAGGTGTCGAAGCGGTCGCTGTACTCGCGGAAGCCCATGTACGGCAGGTAGTAGGGACGTTCCTGCAACACCGTCTGGGTCAGCTTCACCGGATACAGCCACTCCTTGCGGTGCTGCTCGATCCAGGTCAGGTCGGGCTGAACTTCAGGGCCGACCCACAGCAGCGTGTTGATCTTGTAGCGGATGTCCTCGGCGCGGGCCAGATAAGGCGCGCCGTCCTCTCCCAGCGCCCCACTGATGGCGGCCATGCAGCGCTGGGCAGCGAACCACAGGGCATTGGGCCACAGGCTGTTGTAGCGGTTGGCAAACAGGTCGGCCCAGTCCATCGCCTCATGCACTTCCAGCAGCCCACATTCGTTGCTGTCCTGATACTCCAGCCACCGGTAGGCGCGTTGCAGGTGCGGCCACACGGCCTGCAGGCGTGCGCGGTCGCCGTCGGTCTGGTACACGTAATAATTGCCGATGATGAACCACAGACTGTTGTCGATGCAGCCCGCGTGGGCGCTGTCTACAACCACTGTGGGAGCTTTTTCCCCGACGTGGAGCGCCCCGCCGTGGGCGATCAGGGCCGGGTCGGGAATCCCGGTGAAGCCCACATTGTGCGGAATATTGCCCAGGCGGGACTGGTAGGCGGCCAGGGTACGAATCGACTGGCGGGCAATCTGCTGGCCCCCCGGGTCGCCGCACAGCATCAGGCCCAGCGAACAGATCATGCTGTCGCGGGCCCAGACCTGTTTGTAGGCGGTACTGGACCCCAACAGCCCAATAGGACTGCCGTTGCCCAGCACCGTCTGTTCGGCCTGCACCCGTGCAGTGTCGGCCAGAGCGGTCGGTTGGAGAGTCATTACGCCCGCTCCTGTGGGGTGGCGGCCTGCGCTTCCGCCGCCCAGACACAGCGCCGCGCAAAGGTATCGAAGGTATCGCCTGCCACCCAGTGGAAGTTCTCCCGAACCCCAGGCAATTCCGCTAGGACGTACTCGCGGGCACGGGCATCGTGGGGATGATCGAGTGCGCCCAGCGCGTACTTCAGCACCCGCCCCCAGCCCGCGAGTTTGGCGGCCCAGGGAGCCAGATTGGCCCGCAGGGCCGGGTCGCTGAGCAGGGCCAGCGTTTCGGCGTGGCGTTCGATGTCCTGCGCCAAAGAACGCAGAGGAGCTTCATCGGGCGTGACGGGCTGCGGCGGGGGCCGTCCGGACAACTCCGGGCCAGCCAGAGTTGGGGGGCCACCTCGCGCCGCCCAGAAGGCATCTATGGCGGGCCAGAGGGCATGGTGCAGGACTTCTGCTGTGCCGATCAGGGGTGTGCGGCGGGCCAGATCGGCCAGAAAGATCAGGGCGGCAGCCTCCTGGGGCGTGGAGGTACTGGCCTGCGCACTGGCCCGGAAGGCCTCGGCTGGATCGTAGCCGTGCGGATCGTGCAGGTAGGCCGCCGTGGTTCTGAGTGCCACCTGACTGGCGGCGGCCAGAGCCCCGGCTGCCGCGAAATAGCCCCCGGTGGCGGCCAGCAGCTCAGGCGTGCGGCCCGTCAACGGGGCAATGTGCAGGTCCATCTGCATGTCCAGATCATTGACCGGGAAGTTGTCCCAGATTACCGGGGCCCGGCGCAGCGCAGCGGTCACGTCGCGCAGGTCGGCGGCAGAGATGGTGGGGCTGCACACCTCGCGCCCCGTCCACAGCACGGGCACCCGCAGATCCAGCACCGATCCCAGGGCCCTCAGGTACGCGGAATTACCGCTGCCGTGGTTTTCGGTGGGGCAAAAATACAACTCGCCGCCCGCTTCGATGTCGTTCAGTAATTCGTTGGTCAGCCAGCCCTGTGCGCGGGCCAGATCCGGAAACGCCGCCGCGTCTTCACTGCTCTCAAAGCGGCTGGGCAGGTCGTCCAGCAGCAGGGCAAACGAGCGAATGCCCTGCGCTTTGGCCGCCCGCAACTTGGCCTGCATCAGGGCCAGATGCGCGGGGTTGCTGTAGCCAAAGCCCACCGCGCTCAGGCCAAAAATGAACTCGGTGCCGCCTGCGCGGGCGTGGGCCGCCAGCTGGCCGAAGGCCGCCCATTCGGTGGGCGTGTACGGTTCCTGCCATCGGTTGCGGTGAATGGGGTCGTTTTTGGGGGCGTACAGGTAGGCATTGAAGCCCGTCTGCTGCATAAAATCCAGCATGGCGTGCCGCTCGCTCCACGACCACGGACGGCCATAAAAGGCTTCGAGAACTCCACGCCGTTCAGGCCGTGTCGTCTCGGAAGGCAGGGACTCAGGAAGCATCTTCATCTCCAGACGGGTCAGAGAGGGCCAGGGACGGCGCGGCGGAAGAAATGGTGACGTGCGTGAACTGGCTGGGCTCCCCGGGCGGGCCACGCAACTCGAAGTGAAGACGCGAACCGGGCGGGCCGCGTGGTGTGAAGATCAGATTCTGCGTACTGCGGGGCGGCAACTGCACAGGCAGGCTGTGATCGGAAACGTCATTGGCCCGGCCACTGAGCAGCACTTCGCCCTCGAAGGCCACGTCGGTGGGGTTTTCAAGAGTCAGCGTGACCGGACCGCCACTCACCACCGTGATGGGTTCGGCCTGCACCAGCAAGCGGGCCGTGTGCGGTTGCAGGCTGGCGTGAAGGGCCTGAAGCTGCTGCCCGCGGTCCAGCAGCGCCTCAAAGTAGCCTTCGGGGGGAACGAGCGGCGCGTTGTGCCCGCTGAGCATCAGTTGGGGCCGCAGACGGGCGTACAGCTCGGCGCTCTGCACATAATCGCCCTCCCGGAACAGGTTGGGATAGGTGTAATTCAGGTCCAACCCGTCTGCGCCGCTGTACTGGTCGCCGCCAAACAGCACCCGTTCTTCGGCCGTTTCCACCAACAGCGCGGCGGCGGAGCGGGCATGGCCGGGCAGCTCATAGGGCGTGATCTGAAATTCTTCCCAGGTCAAGGGCTGGCCCAGCGGGAGCGACCGGTCAGCGGCCATGCCTTCAAACCACAGGCAGGGTAGGCGGTGACGCTCTGGAACAGCCAGCACCTCCACCATGTTTTCCGGGGCCCACAGCTGCGCCCCATACACTTCCCGGAGCAGCGGAATTCCGGCCACATGGTCATCGTGGTAATGCGTGGGAATGACCGCGTCGATGCCGCTGACGCCGAACTGGCTCAGCAATCTGGGCAGGGTATACAGCCAGGGGCGGCGGGCATTCTGGGCCGTGCTGTTGGCCTGACCGAAGCAAAAATCGTAGCCGAAATCAATCATCAGCGCCCGCCCGCTCTGGGCCCGCAGCACGTAGGCGCACGACAGGCTGGTGCGGTTCATCAGCAGCCAGGGGCGCAGTTCGGCGTAGGGCTGATCACGCAGGGCCCACAGCCGGGGGTTTTGGCGGCGCAGCGCCAGCAGGGGCCGCAGCGCTTCTGCGGTGATCATCAACGCTTCCGGTGCCATGATCTCGCCGTGGGCAGGCAGCACTCGGACAGGATTCCAATCGGCCAGATCCAGGAGAGACAGGACCGTTCCGGCAAGGCCTTCGCCGCCGTTGTACGTCCACTGGGTCGAGGCCAGACGCGCCACCTGACCCGGCGCGTACAGCAGGCTTCCGGTAAACGCCAGCAACCCGCCCGGTCGGTCCAGCAACAACGAAACCGCGCTGGGGGTCGGGCCGGGTGTGGGCCGCACCGTAAAGCTCAGGGCCCCAAAAGTGAAGGTCTGGTACGCCCTCAGAGGCTGCGTCTGCGCTCCTTCAGGCACCGTCCAGACCCAGGGTCGGCCCTCGTAATTGTTGCGGAGATCGGCCAGACTCAGGGCTTCCTGCGGGTGCAGCAGGCTCGGTCCCTCGCCTTCCGGCGCGTACACGGGAATGCCTCCCTGCACTGCACGCGCCGCCCCAGCAGCCACGTCGCGGTGGTGGTGGGTCAGCAGGACGGCCCTCACCTGCCGGATGTGCGGCGGCAGATCGTCCAGCACGCTGCCGTCACCTATGTTCACCAGCACGGCGCTCCCCGAATCACCGCGGCTCTGGTCGCACACGGCGTACACATGGGCCGAACTGGTGTGGCGGTAGATGCCGGGCAACACCTCGATCATGGGGACACGTCCAGACGCCGGTGGGGGCCGGGACCGCCGTGACCACCAGAAGGCCAGAGGATCAGGACCATAGCTGGAACCTCCAAGGAGAGTTTCTCATGGGCGGCGAGGCTGTTCAGCAGAGTCGACGGGACCGTCTGCCCCTGACGAATGGCCCGGTTCGGCGGGTTCAGGCTGCTCGGTGATGGGCCGCACCTGCACCGCCGCAAAAGTCAGGGCAATGCTGACCAGAATGACCAACCCGAAGGTGCGAAAGAAAAAGGCCAGCAGCACGACCAGCACAGGGATCAGGACGTACAGATGGGCCGAGAGGGGGGTCCGGATCAGCGCCAAGGAGGCCGCCTGCCACGCCCGCCCATAAGAGAGGCGCTGCACGCTCAGGGCTTCCAGAAGGTAAGGTTGCAGCGCCACGAACAGCCACGACAGATACAGCGCCAGCAGGCTGACCACAGCGTCTCCAAAGTTGCCTGACACCCGCCGCCAGAACACCAGGTTGCTGTACATCAGGAAGGCGAACACGGCCACCGTGAGAAACCACAGCAGACCGGGCCAGAGGTTTTGCCGCAGCAGGGCCGGAAACAGGCGCAGGTCGGGGTCGCGGTCTTCGCGCATGGTGGTGGCGATCAGCGCGTAACTGGCCAGGGTGGCCGGGCCAGCCAGCACCAGCGTCCAGGACAGGGCCAGCCAGATCAGGTTCAGCCACACCAGCGGCAGCAGGTAGCGCCAGGTGAGCAGGCCCCCTTCCCGGTAGGCAGGCGGCAGCAGGCTCATTCCTGTCCCCGAAGCTGTTCGGCCCAGAGCACTGCAACCGGGGCGGCATTCACACTCCGGGCAGTGAGTTCGCCGCTCCACGCCGCTCCCTCCACCGCCCGGAGAGAGACTTGCAGTTCCCGCGTTTCTCCGGGCAGCAGGGCAAATCCGTTGTCGCTGAACCGTTCGGTGGCGCCGGCAGGCGTTTCCAGACTGACCCAGGGCGCGGCCACGGGGCCGCTGTTGTGAACGGTGAGTTGATCTCCCAGCTGCCTCACAGTCAGAGTGGTGCGCGGCAACTGGGCCAGCGCGGCAAACGGGTGCGGTTGGGCCCGCGCCACCCACTGTTCGGTGCGGGCCAACAGGCGGGTTCCGGTTTCGTCGTGCAGTTCAGCCCGCAACAGGGCGGGTTGATCAGGCAGGGTCAGCGCCAGGCTGGGGGACGCGGCAGGCCACATGAGCGGGCCAGTGTGTTGATACAGGGACATTCCCGCTACGGTATGCAAAGTGAGGGTCAGCTGACCAGTCCCCGCCGCATCGGCCAGCACCTGTGGCCGCAGGATCAGCTGTTGGTCGGCCACCGGAGCAGCCAGGCCCAGATCGAGGGCGAGGGGCGCGTTGGCTTCCCGGCAGCGGTAATAGGCCAATTTGGGCTTCAGGTCGTAGTCGATCACGCTGGTGTTGTGGGCATTGGGCCACGGCTCGTTGAGCTGCCAGACCAGCGAGATGCTGCATTCATCCCGGCGGGCCCGGTTGCGCAGCAGGGCGTGGCGCAGCACGTCACCCTGCACCGCCTGGGTCAGCAGCACGTACAGGCCCAGGTCGTCCACCGGGCCAAAGACCTCTTCTATGCGGTGGTGCATCAGCCACCACTCGCCGTGATGAACCACCTGTGGATTGCGGTCATCCATCGGCCAGAGGGGGCCAGCCGTCAGATAACGCCGCAGGGTCGCCTCCCGCGGGGCCGCCTGACAGCCGAATTCCGTGTGTGCCAGGGCCCGGTTGGTGGTGTGCAGCGCGTAACTGTCGGTGCCCCGGTAGTGCCACGGCCCGTGCACATCGTGCAGGTCGTGTGGGCGACTGAGCGCCACCTCTGCCGACAGGTCGTATTCCGGGCCACTGGGCGAACTGGGCAGCCAGGGGCGGGTGCCGTCGTGCGCGTCCACGATCTGGGCCATGCGCTGCAGGGTGGGTTCTGCCCCGGTGACGGGGACGCGCCGTTCGTCGGTCAGTTCGTTGCCGCCCCCCAGCAGCACCACGCACGGATGACACCGCAGATGGCGCACCAGCGCGGGCAGATCGCGCTCCAGGTGGGCCAGGAAAGCGGGACTGTGCGGCGGAATATTGTCGGTGCCGCTGGAGGTCAGGGGCATCTCCTGCCAGATCAGCAGGCCGCCCTCATCGCAGGCATCCAGCAGGGCGCGGGACGCCACTGGCCCAACCCCGTTGACCCGCAGCAGGTTGGCGTGCGCCGCCAGAGCGTAAGCCGCCAGAGCGCGTTCCCGGTCAGGCATTCCGTCCCGGCCCGGAATCAGGTCGGTGGGGGCCAGATTGAACCCCCGCAGAGAGAGGGGCTGACCATTGACCTCCAGCGTGTAGGGACGCGCTTCCCGTGCCCTGGAGGCGGCGTTGTGGACCAGGGCGACCTGCCTCACCCCAAACCGCCGCTGCTG
>JAQBPF010000469.1 GCA_028287665.1 Deinococcus sp.
GCCGAACAGGAGCGATTGGCCCCCAAGTTGGCAGGCGTGCAGACGCTGTATATGGAGGCCCAGTATCTGCCCGAAGACGCAGCGCTGGCCGAGCGGCATCAGCACACCACCGTAGAGCAGGGCGCGGCGCTGGCAGCGGCAGCAGGCGTGGAAAACTTAGTGTTGCTGCACCTCTCGCGCCGTTACCGCCCGGAGCGCTGGCCCGAGTTTTTGGCCGCAGCACGCGCCATTTTTCCCGCCACTGAATTTCCGGCGGGGTGGCTGGAGAATCCTGCTGATGGTATTTAGGCGGTACAACAGAGATGCTGCTGGATTCGAGAGGAGATGCTTTTGAACCATGAGTTATGGCAAGACGTTGGTGGCGACTGGCCTGAACTTGTCTTTTGTCTGGCTGGTCTTCACGGCAACGACGCCCGCGCCTCACTCTCACCCGACGCCAAACATATCTGCACGGTACATGCAGTAAGTCATTTTGAAGCGGTGACGAAATACTACGCATTCATGGGATGGGGTGAATACACAACAGAGTACGAGGAACTTGATCGGGAACCCTATCCTGCAGACTGGGACAGTCCTTCTGATTGAGTTGCATTCCTACCCCCTCTCCAAACACGGCGCTCACCCAAATCCCTCCTAAAACTTCAGCCTTTCTCTGTCTTACCGAGTACCCTGGTTCCCATGACGCTCGCCCTTTTCGATTCGCATATGCACACGCCGCTGTGTGGGCACGCGTCAGGCACGCCCACCGAGTACGCGCAGGCGGCGCTGGACGCGGGCCTCAGCGGGGTCTGTTTTACCGATCATATGCCGATGCCCGCGTGGTACGACGCGCCGTGGCGCATGCGGCAAGATCAATTGCAGGAATACGTAGACAGTGTGCTGGCTGCCCGCGAAGCCTTTGCGGGTCGGCTGGAAGTGCGGCTGGGGCTGGAGGCCGACTATCATCCCGGCACGGAACGCTTTGTGGAAGGCGTGCTGGAGGCGCACGCGTGGGATTACGTGATCGGCAGCGTGCATTACATCGGCGCGTGGGGCTTCGACAATCCGGAGTTTGTGGCTGAATACGACGCCCGCGACTTGGGCAGCCTCTACCGCCACTATTACGCGCTGATGGAAGGCGCGGCCCGCACGGGACTCTTTGACGCACTGGGACATCTGGATTTGCCCAAAAAGTTCGGGCACCGCGACCCGGACGGCTACGCGGCCCTGCACGCGCTGGACGTGGTGGCCGAGCGCGGCCTGAGTCTGGATTTCAATACGGCAGGCTGGAGAAAACCCGTGCGCGAGGCCTACCCCGCCCCCGACCTGACCCGCGCCGCCGCCGACCGGGGCATCGGCTTCGTGCTGGGCAGCGACGCACATCAGCCGCAGGAAGTGGGCTACCATTTTACCGAGGCGCTCAAGCAGATTCATGATGTGGGGGGCCGCGTGGTGAACTACGCAGGGCGGGTGCGACATGGCTAACGTGCATGAAACCGAGCTGGCCGACGCGGGCGTAAGCCGCAAGCAACTGGCGAACGTGCTGAAAACCACCGCCGACCTGCTGGATCTGCTGGGCCAGGAGGTGTTCCGGGCCAATGCCTACCGGGGCGCGGCCCGCAGCCTGGAGGCGCTGGATACCGAGACTGCCGAGCTGGTGGCCGCTGGCTTTGCAGGCGTGCCGAAAGTGGGCAAAAGCATTGCCGCCGAACTGCTGGCCTACGCCGAGTGCGGCACTTTTGCGCCCCTGGAAGACGCCGCCAGCCAGATTCCGCCGGGGGTGCTGGGCCTGTTCCGGGTGCGCGGGCTGGGACCGAAGAAGATTCGTGCCCTCTGGGATGCCGGAACCGACTCGCTGGAAAGCTTGCGGGAGGCGGCGCACAACGGACAACTGGCCGCCCTGAAAGTCTTTCGGGCCAAAAGTGCGGCCACGATTCTGGCAGCGGTGGATTTTGCGCTGGCGGCTCAGGAGCGGCAGCACCTCAGCACCGGGCTGGATGTGGCCGAGGCGTTGGCCGCCCGCCTGCACGACCTGGACGCCCGCATTTCCGGCGACGTGCGGCGGGGTCTGGATACGGTTCGCAGCGCCCGCGTGACCGTGACTGCCACGCCCGAAGAAGTGATGGCGCGGGTGGGCCACTGGATAGAAGACCTCTCTCCGGTGGGCACTAAACCCCTGCTGGATGGCCGGGTAGACGGCGTGCCTGTAGAAATCGCCTACAGCACGCCGGAAGCACGCGGCGCACTGGATCTGATGATGGGCGGCAGCACAGCGTACCGGGAAGAGGTGCGGGCCGAAGCTGCCGCCAGAGGCTTCGACCTGAGTGGGCGGGGACTGATGCGCGGCGGTGAAGTGATACCCACGCCGACAGAGGAAGCTGTGGCCCGCGAACTGAGCCTGCGCCTGCGCCCCGCCGAGTACCGCGAACCTGAACACGATGGCCTCTGGCAAACACTCCCCGACCCTGCCGACCTGGTCACGGTGGCCGACCTACGCGGCATGATTCACACCCATTCCACCTGGTCAGACGGGGCCGCCAGCGTGCGCGACATGGCGGCGGCCGCCGTGGCCCTGGGGCATGAGTTTCTGGGCACAGGCGACCATTCGCGGGCAGCACATTACGCGAACGGCATGAGCATCGAGCGGCTGCGGGCGCACATTCAGGAGGTGCGGGAGTTACAGGCAGCGGGCGTCCCCGTGATTGCCGGAGCAGAAGTAGACATTCTGGATGATGGTTCGCTGGACTACCCCGACGAAGAATTGGCGGCGCTGGATTACGTGGTGGGCAGCGTCCACAGCCTGTTTACGATGGACGAGGCGCGGCAAACCGAACGGCTGGTGCGGGCCGCCTCTCACCCGCTGATTACGGTGCTGGGCCACCCCACAGGCCGCCTGTTGCTGCGCCGTCCGGGGTACGCCTTTGACCTGGACGCCGTGCTGGGCGCGTGTGAGGCCAACGGGACGGTGGTCGAAATCAATGCCAACGCCTACCGCCTCGATCTGGACTGGCGCGACGTGCTGCGTTGGCGGGAGCGCCTGACCTTTGCCATCAACACCGACGCCCACGTTCCCGGCGGTCTGGCCGATACCCGCTACGGTGTGGCAGTGGCCCGCAAAGCTGGGCTGACTCCGGCACAGGTGATCAATACGCTGGGCCGCGCAGAGTTTCTGGCCTTCGTGGCACGTCAGCGGGCCGCCCGTTCCAGATAGACCGCTTCAACCTGTGATCAATACCCCTATTGCGGCTGCTTTTGTGCGTTCTGGCTTGACTTAAACCGGAGATGCACCGATAGTGAACGCATCTTAAAAACAACGCACCTTTAAGGAAATCTTCAGGTGCGTGACCGTTCAACTTGGCGCTACTGGGCTGAGTTGTGCAGGGGGCCAATCATGAACCGAACCAAATTGAAAGGATCTGCCGCCGCCGTGCTGGCCGTTACTGCCAGCCTCGCCTTTGCCCAGAAAATAGAAAATCCTGTGCCCATCGGTGTGGCCGTGGCCCAGACCAGCAACACCGCGCTGCTGGGGCAGGAGCAGGTCATCGGGGCCAAGTTTGCCGAGAAGTTTCTGAATGCACGCGGCGGCATCAACGGCACGCCCTTCAAACTGGTGTTTCAGGATGCGGCAGGCGATGAAAACAGCGCCATCAACGCCTTCCAGAATCTGATCACCAAGGAAAATGTGGTGGGCATCGTGGGGCCGACGCTGTCTCAACAGGCCTTTGCCGCCGACCCGATTGCCGACCGCGCCAAAGTGCCCGTGCTGGGGCCAAGCAACACCGCCAAGGGCGTGCCGCAGATCGGCAATTACATCGCCCGCGTGTCGGCTCCGGTGGCCGTGGTGGCCCCCAACGCTATCCGCACGGCGCTCCGCCTTGATCCCAAGATCAAGAAAGTGGCCGTGCTGTACGCCCAGAACGACGCCTTCTCGGTCAGCGAAACCGGAACTTTTCAGGAAACAGCCAAAGCGCAAGGCCTCACCCTCAGCACCGTGCAGAAGTTCCAGACCACCGACACCGATTTCACCACGCAGGTCACGGCAGTCCTGAATGCCGGTGTGGACCTCGCCATCGTGTCGGGCCTCGCAGCCGACGGCGGCAACCTCGTCAAGCAGCTTCGGCAGTTGGGCTACAAGGGCCTGATCATCGGCGGCAACGGCCTGAACACCTCCAACATGTTCCCGGTGTGCCAGAAACTCTGCGACGGCGTGATCATCGCGCAGGCTTACAGCCCCTCGCAGCCCAGCGCGGCCAATCAGGTGTTCGTGAAGGAATACCGCGCCCAGTACAAGAAAGACCCACCTCAGTTTGCCGCGCAGGCCTACGCGGGCGTGCAGGTGTTCGTAGAAGCCCTGCGTGCCGTAGACCGCAAAAAGAAAATTGCCACTTGGGACCTGGATGAATTGCGCGTCGCTCTGAACAAGCAGATTTTGGCAGGCAAATACAATACGCCGCTGGGTCTGATCTCCTTCGACAAAGACGGAGAAGTGGTGCAAAAAGACTTCTACGTGGCCCAGATCAAGATGAAAGATGCCAAGTCTGGCTCGTTCGTCTTCCTCAAATAAGGCCCGTTCGATCAGGCCCGTTAACGCCGCCAGCATTCAGCAAGGTCAGGGCTGAATGTTGGCGGCGCTGTGTGGCAACCGGGTTGGGCAAGCAGAGGCCGAGTTGAACGCCCCACATCAAAAACGCCATTGAGAAGAGCTGAGGAGAGCTATGGAACTGAGTTCATTTGTGCAGAGTCTCATGAACGGACTGGCGATTGGCAGCGTCTATGCCATTTTCGCTCTGGGATATACGCTGGTCTTTTCTATCCTGGGCATCATCAATTTCGCGCACGGTGCGGTCTTTACTCTGGGCGCGTACTTTACCTACACGTTGGTGGTGGGCCAGTTCGAAAACAACGGCCTGCTCAAAGGGATCAATCTCTTTCCAGACGGCTCGCCTTTCTCAGGAAGCGCCGTCATGTTTGGGCTCGCCACCATTCTGGGCGCGTGTGCGGCGGGAGCCATCGCCGTGCTGATCGAGCGGCTGGCCTTCCGGCCCATGCGGTCACGCGGCGCTGATCCGCTGTTGGCACTGGTCAGCAGCCTCGGCGTGGCGCTGGTCATCGTGAACCTGATTCAGCTGCTGGTCGGCGCAGAGATCTACAACTTTCCTTCCGACGCTTACGGCGAGGTGCAGCCCGCCCTCAGCTTCAAGATCGGCGAGAAAGTGGTCATTATCCGCACCGTGCAACTGATCATCTTTGCCGTCAGTCTGGTGATGCTGGCCGTGCTGGGCTACGTGATCGGGCGCACCAAAGTCGGCAAGGCGCTGCGGGCGGTGGCCGAAAGCCCCAGCACCGCCAGCTTGCTGGGCATCAGCGTGGACCGGTTCATTCTGATCACCTTCTTCCTGTCGGGCTTTCTGGGCGGGCTGGCCGGAACGTTGGTGGGCACGGCGTTTGGTGTGGCCGGGCCGTATTTCGGCGTGGTGTACGGCCTGAAGGGCTTGGCCGTGATCGTGCTGGGCGGGCTGGGCAGCATTCCGGGCGCGGTGGCGGGCGGCCTCGTCATCGGGCTGGCCGAGGCTTTTGTGCCCGCCGAATACAGCGCCTACAAAGACGCGGTGGCTTTTGCCCTGCTGTTCGTGATTTTGCTGGTGCGCCCGCAAGGTTTGCTGGGCCGCAACCTGATTCAGAAGGTCTAGAGAACCAGCCGATATGTGCAGTCAACAGCGTCTCGCTCTTTGGAGGCGCGGGAGCCAACAAGGAAAGGGTCAGGAGGGGAAATCAGGCATGGCATCCATTCAGCAACAATCTGATCTAGAACAACGCGCGGGACACCCATGAGCGACTTTCTTCAAAGCTACGGCTTCCTGCTGGTCACACTGATTCAGGCCGGACTGCTGGGCCTCAGCCTGTATTTCCCGCTGATGGCGGGCCAACTGAGCCTGGCCAGCCCCGGCTTTTACGCGTTGGGCGGGTATGTGGCGGCTATCATGCTCACCAATCCAGCCTTTGCTGGCCTGCGCGACACGCTGGGCAACGGCATTTTTCCGCTGACGTGGCTGGCGGCGGGAGTGCTGTGTGCCCTCGCAGGCGTCATCGTGGGCGTTCCGGCGCTGCGTCTGCGGGGTATTTACCTGGCGCTCGCCACCATCGCCTTCATCGAAATCCTGCGGGTGGTGGCCCTGAACCTGAGCGTTACCGGCGGGGCCATCGGCATTTTCGGCATTCCGCAGGCCTTCGGCTTTCAGGACCGCTGGCAATACCTGCTGATTTTTGGGCCAATGCTGGCGCTGGTGCTGGCCTTTACCTACATGCTGCAAAAGTCGCGTGTGGGCCGTGCCTTCCGGGCCATTCGGGAAGATGAATTGGCCGCCGACGCGATGGGCGTACCGCCGACCCAGTACAAGGTGCTGGCCTTCGTGATCGGGGCCGTGATCGCGGGCATCGTGGGGTCCATGAGTGCGCCCTTCCTGAACACCTGGACTGCCAAACAGGGCACCTTCGACGCCTCGATTGCCATCCTCGCCTTCGTGCTGATCGGCGGTTCGCGCAGCATGTTGTGGCCAGTGGTAGGAGGCGCACTCCTGACCGCCGTGCCTGAACTGCTGCGCTTCTTGCAAGACTGTAGTCTGGTCATCAACGGCCTGGTTCTGGTTATCGCCAGCCTGTATCTGCCGCAGGGAATCGTGGGCGCACTGGTCAAACTCCGCAAGTCGCCGCCTCCGGCCCGCCCGCCTGTGGTGCCCGCTCCTGATCCCAATGGTGGCACGCTATGACCGCTGCCGTGACCACAACCACAAA
>JAQBPF010000470.1 GCA_028287665.1 Deinococcus sp.
CGTCCAGGATGATGCGCCGGGCGGCCAGCTCGGTAGCGGTGGGCACGGGCGTGACGTTGCCGTTGGTGGGATTGAACAGTCTGCCTCCGGCCGACAGACCCAGTTCACCGAAGCGGCCGTAAGTAAAGTTGTCGGTGACGGTCAGCTTCTCTGGGAAGGTGACGGACATGCCCTCATACTTCTCGAGGTCGTTGAAGGGGGCTTTTACTTCGATCGGTTTGACGATCAGGCCGCCCGAGCACTTGGCAAAGTCGCTGACGGTATCAATCTGCGTGAAGCTGAAGAACTCTTTGACAGTGCCGGTCAGCTGTACCAGATCCCCTACGGTCACCGGCTGCGGCGCGGCAGCGGTGCCCAGGCCGGTGAACACGAACACGCCGTCGCTGGTATCGGCGTTCCCGTCGCCCTTGGCGTCTTGGAGGGTGAAGCCGCCAAGACCGCTCTGCAGGTCACTGGTGACCACGCCGCGCACGGTCACGGTCTGGCCGGCCAGGGGGCTGGTCGTGCCGGTGCCCTGGATGGCGGGAATGGTGGTCAGGGGGCCTATGGGGACTGGGCAACTGGCGATCTCGGTGAGGGTCACGGGCACGGCAACGCCGCCTTCGCTCAGGTTGAAGGTCGCCTCGCCCGATTGGGTGGCCTGGCCGTCGCTGGAGGTGCCCTGCACGAGCACTTTCAGGGCGCGGGCAGTGGGCACGCCAGGGAACTGCACGCTCGCCACACCTTGTTTCAACGTCATGGGCAGAGTGGTCTCACCGAGCTTTGCGCTGAAGGTGGCCGATAGGGCGGAAGTCGGCGCAGCATTTACCGTCACGGTGGCGGTCACGCGGGTCAGGGGGGGGAAGGTGGTCACCCGGCCGATCTTCAGAGAAATTGAGCCAGCACCCCTGTACAGCATGACCGCGCGATCGTCCTGGTCATAGGCGCGCACCGTGCCCTGGAAGGTTCCTCCGGCGACATTGTTGATCTGAAAGATTGCCTTGCCGTCCTGGGGCACCGCGGTCGCAGTCTGGACAGTGCCGCTCTTGCTTTCCTTGAGTTCGAGGCTGACGAATTTAACCTCGGGCGCGGTCTGGACGCTCAGCACGGCGACCTTCTGGGCCTGGGCCTGTTCCGTCATCCGGGCCGTGTCGCTGGTGGGAGGAGTTGATCCACATGCCGCAAGCAGCAGGGCGCAGGACACAGTCAGGGCAATCGTTAAACGCATTGTTCTCCTTTGTTCCATCCGGCGAGGATGAGTCACCACTTCATAAGGCCCTACCGTCATGAGCTCATCATCCATGACACATTCGCCGCAGGAGATCCGTCCCGATCAGCCGAACGGGTCATGAATGCACCGGGCCAGCACGTTGCCGGAGACCACAACAACACTGGTCCACTTGGCGATGATCCGCCTCATGTTGCGTCGTCTGGAGACTGGACGTAACGTCTCTCGTCTGCGGGCCTGCTGTTGCGTCAATGCAGGCGTCCAACGACGTGATGGCCTGCACCTGGCCCAGCTCATTCCAGCAGGAACCTTACTGTGCCTCTGAACCGTTCAGCGGGCCGGTTGACGTTTCCCAGAACTTGGCGCCTCGCGCCTCGATATAACGATCAAAGAAATCGGCGAGATCGCTTCCCACACCGTCCCCACTGCGCCGCTCGTCCAGTGGGGTGGCGACCAGGACCTGGCCACAGTCATCCGCCTGCTGATCTACACGGATCAGGAGCAACTCCAGATCGCCGAGGAATTCTCCGAGATCGCCGTCGCAGACCTCGTCGCTTCGGGCAGCGTCATAGGCCCCCGTGGCGCGCGCTGACTTGAGCGGGTCGTAAAGGACCTGTCCCAACTGGCCCTATGGAGCGTCTTTAAACCGGCGAGCCCCCGCAGGGCGCTGCCAGAAGTCAAGGAGTGGTTGAGGCAGCTGGCGAAAACGTTGAAGCTCCCCACCGTTCCCACGAGCGCCGAGGCTGTGTTGGAGTCGGGGATCGTCGCCGCGGACCAGCAAACCAGGCACTGAATTCATGGAGTTCAGTGCCTGAATCACTTCATCGAGGGAGCGTCTCACGGTGGACCCAGAGGACAGCCTAGGCCGGGCAGAGAGGGTTTATGCAACGCAAGAAGAGTATTCCCCCACGCCCCGTTTCGCTCGCCTTAACACACCCACTTGAGCCAAAGAGTCACGCCAGCGCTGTTCACTGGCCTTGGCCTGCTGTATAGCCTGCCTGACCGTCAAAGGTGTACAGGTGCTCTGTCTTCACGAAATCCAGCCCCACCGCCGAAACCCGCGCGAGCAGCGCCAGCACATCGGCGTGGCCCACCGGTTGCGCCGGGTCTTGCCACATGAAACGGCAGCGCCAGTGGTCGGCACAGGTGGTTTCGGGGAGGCCCTGCGGCCACACTTTTACGCCCCGGTTGGAGATCATCTCCAGCCGCCAACCCTCTCCCGCTGCACCCTGCAACTGCTGGGCCAGCGCATCAGGATTGCGGTCAGCGGCCCACCATTCCAGAAAAACATCGGTGCCCACCAGCTGCTTGACGGCGCGTGGGCGGGGCCTCACCTGCACGCGGATCGCCGGAGCATGGCCCAGACCGCTCACGGCGGGCAACTGCTGGGGCAGGCGGCCCAGGCGCTCTATCACAGCGCCTGCAAAAGCCTGTGTCCCCACCTGCTGCACGGTATGCGGCCCCACCACGTCGGCGGTATGGAAGCCGTCTTCCAGCGCACACAGCCACGCATTCTGAATCCGCTGGGCCACTTCGCCCTGCCCGATGTGCGTCAGCATCAGGGACGCCGCATTGAGCAGGCCGCTGGGATTGGCCCTGTCCTGGCCTGCCAGGTCAGGAGCGCTGCCATGCACCGCCTCGAACATCGCCACCGACGACCCGATATTGGCGCTGCCGCCCAAACCCACCGATCCCGACACCTCCGAGGCGATGTCGGACAGGATGTCGCCGTACAGGTTCAGGGTCACGATCACGTCGAAGGTTTCAGGGCGTGCACCCAGCCGCGCCGCGCCGATATCCACGATCATGTGATCGGCTTGCAAGTCGGGATACTCGGCGGCCACTTCATCGAAAACGCGGTGGAACAGGCCGTCGGTGAGCTTCATGATGTTGTCTTTGGTCATGGCCGTGACCCTGCGCCGCCCATGTGCACGGGC
>JAQBPF010000495.1 GCA_028287665.1 Deinococcus sp.
CTTGTGGGACTCGTAGAGCGCAAGGAGCAGAGAGGGGCGCTGCATAGCAGCGGGGTGAGGGGCGGTGAGCGCCAGCGATTGCCCTTCCTTAGACTCTTAAACCCTAGACCCTTAGACAGACTCTTAAACCCTAGACCCTTAGACGCGCCCTTTACACCCTTCCCCCTAGACCCCTGACCGCCCCCTGAGGGTGTAACAGTTACACTTTCCCTCATGAGCGATCTTCTGGATACCGTGCGCGGGCTGGCCAAGAAAACCGACAGCAAAATCCTGATGGTGGTGCTGGACGGCGTGGGCGGCCTCCCCCTGACGTTGGGCGGCGACACCGAACTCGCCACTGCCAAAACGCCCAATCTGGACGCCTTGGCGGTGGCCTCGCAGCTTGGGCTGGCCGAACTGGTGGGCGCGGGCATCACCCCCGGCAGCGGCCCCGGCCACCTGAGCCTGTTTGGCTACGATCCGCTGCATTACGTGGTGGGACGCGGCGCTCTGAGTGCCGTGGGGATCGGCGTGAAACTGGGTGCGGGCGACGTGGCCGTGCGCGGTAACTTTGCCACCCTGAGTGCGGGCCGGATCGTGGATGACCGCCGCGCCGGACGCCCCACCGACGAGAAGAACGCGGAAATCGTCGCCAAGCTGCGTGAAGTCATTGCCGAAATCGACGGCACACCCGTCGAGATCTACACCGAATCCGAACACCGTTTCGTAGTGGTCTTCCGTGCGGTGGGCGGCGTAGCGTTGGGCGCGAACATCAGCGACGTAGACCCCCAAGATACGGGCGTGCAGCCTATGACGGCAGTCGCCCATGACGAAGCCGGGGCCAAAACCGCTCATTTGGTCAATACCTTCGTGACCCGCGCCGAAGCCGCCCTCAGCGCCGAACCTCAGGTCAACGGCGTGTTGTTCCGGGGCTACAGCGACGTGCCCCACTTCCCCTCCTTCGACGCCGCCTACCAGTTGCGGGCTGCCTGCATCGCCAGTTATCCCATGTACAAGGGGCTGGCCAGCCTTGTGGGAATGGATGTGCTGCCCGTAGAGGGCCACGAAGACGCCCTGGAGGGCAAAGTGGCGGCCTTGACCGAGAACTGGGCCAAGTACGACTTCTTCTACTTCCACGTCAAAAAAACCGATTCCACGGGCGAAGACGGCGATTTTGCGGCCAAGGTCAAGAAGATCGAGCTGTTCGACGCGCTGCTGCCCCAACTGCTGGCGCTCAAACCCGATGTGCTGTGCATTGTGGGCGATCATTCCACGCCCAGCAAGCTCGCCAGCCACTCCTGGCACCCCGTGCCGCTGCTGATTCACAGCGAGCATGGCCGCAAGGATTACGCCAACCGCTACACCGAAGAAGAAGCGGGCCGGGGCAGCCTCGGCCTCCGCAAGGGCACCGACATCATGCCGCTGCTGATGGCGAACGCGCTGAAACTGAACAAATACGGCGCGTAAACAAGCGGTCACAAGGTCAGTGGTGAGTGGGTGAAGGGCTTGGAACTTTGCGGTTCTGGCCCTTCACCCACTGTTCTGATTCAGGTCGCGGTTCCTGGTGCTCTACCCCTCCAGAAAATCCGTAATGACTCGGTTCAGAGCCCACCAGCCCTGCGGTGTGGCCCGTAAGGTGTCTCCCTCCAAGGCCAACAAACCCCGTGCTAGGTTGGCCTTGATCGGTTTGGCGTAGCGTCCGGCCACGTCCAGTCCGCTGCGCTGCGTCAAGTCACTCAGGCTGATGCCGCGCTGCACCCGCAGGCCCATGAACAGGGCGTCGGTGACGTATTCCTCGGCGTCTATGGGTTGAGCCTCACCCTCTGCGCCTGTTAGCCACTCATGCAGATGAAGATTGGTGCGGCGCTGGCCCAACATTTCCGCCTCACCTGCCGCCGGGTAGTGGCCCGCCGCCCCCGGCCCCAGACCCAGATAAAAACGGTTGCCCCAGTAGGCCAGATTATGCCGCGACTGTTGACCGGGCCGCGCATAGTTGCTGATCTCGTAGCGGTCAAAGCCGTGCGCCGTCAGCAGTTCCTCGGTGCGCTCGAACCCTGCGCGTTCGTCGTCTTCCTCTACGGTCACGCCCCGGCGGGCAAATTCGGTGCCGGGTTCGATGGTCAGGGTATAGGCGCTGATGTGGCCCACGCCCAGCGCCACCAGCCCCGCGATATCGGCCTCCAGCGGTTGCCCCGGCACGGCGGTGATCAGGTCGCCACTGACCCGGAATCCAGCGTCGATCAGCGTGGTCACGGCGGCTCTGGCCTGCGCCGAATCGTGGGTGCGGCCCAGGAATTTCAGGGTGGCGTCATCCAGACTCTGCACGCCCACCGAGGCCCGGTCTATGCCCAGCCCACGCCACAGGGCCGCCCGTTCGGGGTTCACGGTGCCTGGATTGATCTCCAGCGTGTTCTCCAGCCTGCCCCAGCCCAGATGTTGCCGCACGCTTCCCACCAACGCTGTAATTTCGGCATCACGCAAAAAACTGGGGGTGCCGCCGCCCAGATACACTGTGTCCAGATCTACGTCGTAGCGGGCCGCCAACTCTGCCGCCTCGGTTTCTATCCGTTCCAGATACGCTTCGACCAACCCTGCCCGCCGTGTCAGCACATGAAAATCGCAGTACGGGCAGATGCTGGGGCAGAACGGCACATGCACATAAAGGTGCCGAATGGTGGCATCGAGCGAAGGGATGGAAGAAACCGGGGCAATCACGTCAGGAGTGTAGGTGCGGCGGGCGGGGCAGAGGTGGGCCGGGATTGCTTTTAGCGTCCGTGCGGCGTGCGGTCCATCCACGCTTCTAGGATTGACGTGATCTGTGCGGCAGTGATCACGACGACTGGAATTCCGGCGCTGGTTGCGGCACTGGCTGCCTCGCTTATCCCTTGCCCGCCTCCGGTCTCCAGGGCGCTTACCCAGGCCGGAAGGGGGCCGCCCTCGCGGTAGCTGAGGCCGTCTGCCTCGATGTCTTGCTCTGGAACACTGACGGCTGGCCCGCCCGAGAGGGCCTGTTCAATTACCACTAGCACGCCATACGGCTTCAATTCTTCTATGGCTGCCAATAAAGGCGTGATGCCCTCATGCACCAAAAACTCGGCGCGGCCTTTGCCGTCTACGGCTTCTAGTGCGTCTGGTACGGCTGCGGCCTGCTCTGCCGGGGCCGCAATCAGCCACATCTGCCCTCCTGCCCGTCCCTCAAAACTTGCCCGGACGCTGCCGTAGATGTCTGTCCAACTGCCTGTGAGTTCCATCTCTGGAGCATAAAAGATTCGTGCAGTGCCGAGGCAGATCTGGTGACGACGTGAAAAATACCGTTCAGGACAGCGTTTTCCAATCTCGGGAATGTAGGCCTTCCATCTGGGAGAGGGGAGGGGTTGACAGATCGGCGCTTGGCCTGTAATCTTTCTGAGCCTCAAGAGAGGCGGGCAGCATGAAAAGTGAAGAGCGTGCGAGAACAGGGTTGCCTGACAGGGCAATATCAGCGGGTTTCAGGGAACTGAGATCTCCAGACTGGTGCAAGGCGGAGACGCCAATGAAAGAAGCTGCTCGACAGCTTCGCAAATCGACCATGCGACCTGTTGCATGGACAAACTGATCAATCTCAGACTTTCGGGTCTGTGTTGAATCCACTTTTTGGAGAGTTTGATCCTGGCTCAGGGTGAACGCTGGCGGCGT
>JAQBPF010000512.1 GCA_028287665.1 Deinococcus sp.
GGCCTCCAGATACGGCGTGAGCACCGCCACCGCCCGCTTCATCACGCGGGCACTCTTGACCACCTGCGGCAGAAACATCTTACCCGCGCCGAACAGGTCGCCCACCACGTTCATGCCGTCCATCAGCGGCCCCTCGATCACGGCCAGCGGCGACCCCAGCAGGTGGTAGGCTTCCTCGGCGTCCTCGACCACATGATCGGTGATGCCCGAGACCAGTGCGTGCGTCAGGCGTTCGGTGACGGGGAGTTCCCGCCACGCGCTGACCGCCGACGCTTCCCGCTTGATGTCCTTGTAGCTTTCGGCCAAGGTCAGCAGGCGGTCTGTGGCGTCCGGACGGCGGGCCAGAATCACGTCCTCCACGGCCTCGCGCAACTCGGGTTCTATGTCGGCGTACACGGCCAGCATCCCGGCGTTCACGATGCCCATGTCCAGTCCCGCGCCAATCGCGTGGTACAGGAACACGGCGTGCATGGCCTCGCGCACATGATTGTTGCCCCGGAAGCTAAAGCTGACGTTGGAAATCCCGCCCGACACCAGCGCCCCCGGCAGGTTGGCCTTGATCCAGCGCGTGGCCTCGATAAACTCCAGCGCGTAGCGGTCATGCTCCTCGATTCCAGTCGCGACGGTCAGCACGTTGGGGTCGAAAATGATGTCCTGCGGCGGAAATCCGGCCTGTTCGGTCAGCAACTTATAGGCGCGGGAGGTGATCTCTTTGCGCCGTTCCAGATTGTCGGCCTGCCCCTGCTCGTCAAAGGCCATGACCACCGCCGCCGCCCCGTAGCGCCGCAGCAACCGGGCGCGTTCCAAGAACTTTACCTCGCCGTCTTTCAGGCTGATGGAATTGACGACGGGCTTGCCCTGCACGCGCTTCAGGCCCGCTTCCAGAATGTCCCACTTGCTGGAATCCAGCATCAGCGGCACGCGGGAGATGTCGGGTTCTCCGGCCAGCAGGTTCAGGAACTTGACCATCGCCGCCTCGCCGTCCAGCATGCCCTCGTCAAAATTCACGTCCACGATCTGTGCGCCGTTGGTCACCTGCTGCCGCGCAATTTTCAGGCCTGCGTCGTAGTCTCCGGCCAGAATCGCCTTGGAAAAGCGGGGGCTGCCGGTGACGTTGGTGCGCTCGCCCACGTTCACAAAATTGATCTCGGGCGTGATGGTGAGGGCTTCCAGCCCGCTGAGGCGCAGGAAAGGCGGCAGCGTTGGCTTAATGCGGGGCGCGATTCCGGCCACCGCGTCGGCAATGGCGCGGATATGTTCGGGCGTGGTGCCGCAGCAGCCACCCACGATGTTCACCAACCCGTCACGCGCAAATTCGGCCAGCACATTGGCGGTGTGTTCGGGGGTTTCGTCATACTCGCCAAAGGCATTGGGCAGGCCCGCGTTGGGATGCACGCTGACCAGGGTTTCGGTGCTGGCGGCGATGGCCCGCAGGTGGGGGCGCAGCAGGTCGGCCCCCAGCGCACAGTTCAGGCCCAGACTGAACAGGTTGGCGTGCGCCGTGCTGATGGCAAAGGCTTCGGGCGTTTGCCCGCTCAGCGTGCGGCCCGAAGCGTCTGTGATGGTGCCCGACAGCATCACGGGGAGCCGGCGGCCCAGTCGCTCAAACACCGTTTCGCAGGCAAACAGCGCGGCCTTGGCGTTCAGCGTATCGAACACGGTTTCGATCAGCAGCAGGTCGGCCCCGCCCACCATCAGGCCCTCTATGGCGTCGCCGTAAGCCTCGGCCAGCCCATCAAAAGTCACGTTGCGGAATTCGGGTCGCTCCACATCGGGCGACAGGGTGGCGGTGCGGTTGGTGGGTCCCACGGCTCCGGCCACCCAGCGCGGACGGCCATCCACCGCCTCGAATTCGTCGGCCACCTCGCGGGCCAGGCGGGCGCCCGCCTCGTTCATGGCGCGGGCCAACCGCTCGGTGCCGTAATCGGCCTGACTGATGGTCGTGGAATTGAAAGTATTGGTGCTGGCAATATCTGCGCCCGCCTCAAAATAGGCGCGGTGCACGCCCCGGATGATGTCGGGCCGGGTCAGTTGCAGCAAATCGAAGTTGCCCCGGTACATCCTGAGGGGGTCGGCGTCGGGCAACCGGAAATCGGCCTCCGTGAGGTTGGCCCGCTGAAGCATGGTGCCCCACGCACCGTCCAGGACTAGAATTCTTTGCTGCGCTTCCGTAAGGAGCGCCTGTGTGCGTTTGCTGCTCTGCATCCTGATCACCTCTGCACATCCCATCTGGGACAGCTCTGGCGGGTCGGCTGTGTGTGGGCCGCCCGCGTCTACAACGTATGCGCCCTGCTCCAGCGCCGCCTGTGGGCCATCTGCTCGCCGCCGCGCCATCGTCGGCACCGTTGCGGCAAAGCCTCTTCTGTTGGGGCACCGAATGCCGTGATGAAGGCCGGTTGCCGCGCCATCACGGGGCAGAAAAAACCCTCCGGCGCTCTGTGGGATGGCCGTGCGGGAGGCACGACGCCCGTAAGTCTAGCGCGGCGTGGGCCGGACAAAAGAGCATGGGTCAGACAGGTTAGGGTGTGGTGATGATCGGCAGAAGTGGCTGATCTGACCGCCAATCGAAGCGGGCGACAAAGACACCGCAAGCATCTTTACGTCGCGCGTACAAGAATGAAGTATCGAGCCAAGATTCTATATAAGCGGCGTCTTCCCGCACAAAATCTGAGGTATCGCCACAGCCCGGACGGTCAGGAATGAGGTAATCACGTACAGCCCGCGCTAATGTTTTCCGGTCTATGACTTCAAACGTCATGGTCTTTAAATCCTGATAGGGGCTGGTTGCTACAAAGTGCTGCACAAAGAAGAAATCTTTAGTTTGAAGCCTGAGCGTCCCAGCTGCCTTCCACAAGACCTTGCCCGTTTGTATATCCAATCCAATATTGACCTTCTGCCACATCTCCCAACCTACTGTGACTTCTAACCATAGAAGTTGCTGGTCTGTTCCCCAATCCTCACCTTGAATAGGTTCAGGGAAGAGATTACCTTCCATTGCCCTTGACCACCTTCTGTTCCTTAACAGATCGGTGACAGTGACTCGGAGTTGCTTTGGAAACTCTGGGCGGCGAAGTTGGGTGATGGTCAGGCACCCGTTGTTCAGTCCAGAGGTCAGCAGAAGGGTCTGCCGCTTGGGGATGGACGCGGCAGGACATGGAGGCGCGTTGATTGGTGTGGCGGCCTGTGCCGAGCTGAAGGCAAATGCTACCCAAAGGCTCAGAAAGAAGTTGAGAGCAGGCCGCATATGGACAGGATATTCGTTGAACTCGGCTTCTCCCAAAAGATGCAGGAATGAACCTGCCTCATCAGCAGCGGTCAGACCGTTTTCCCTATGGGCCTGAGTCTGATCATGGCCTGATCATGCTCTCTGCCGATGATGGGCTCAGGCGTGGGCCAAGTTGAGCTGAGAGCAGCGGCACGGGCCACATCCACCTTGCGGAGGAACTGCCATGACTGTATCGACCACCCCTGTCCTCATCCAGCCCCATTCCTCAGACACCCTGCACGACATCAAAACGCTGACCCGTGAGGTTAAAGCCCTGCGCCTGAGCCTGCGGGAACTGGCGGCGTCGGATTCGCTGGAGCGGTTGCTGAAGCTGATTCCGCGCCCCGGCTGGACAACGCCCGCTGAGTTTGAACTGGTGCGCGGCGGTGTGGCCCACATGCAGCTTCAAGTCGACGCCCTGCAAACCTTCCAACGCACGCTGTTGAAGGGCAGCGAACTGGTGGGGCGGGAGCGCTGAGGCTGGGTTTACATCGGCAAGCTGTAGAGCACCACATGATAAGCCCCGACTTGCCGCTCTCCCACGTTCTGGAATCCAAAGTCCTCGTACAGCGCACGCAACTTGGCCCGGTCTGAAGCGGTGTCCAGCCGCAGGAAAGGCACCCCCATGCGGCGCGTTTCTGCGGCGGCTTCGGCCAGCAGCAACCGCGCCAATCCGCCCCCCTGCGCGGCGGGATGCACCGCCAGTTTGTGCAGATACAGGGCCGTGCTGGGCGCGTCGTCGGGCCAGAAGAGCTCATCCCTGTCCAGCATCACGTAAGTGCCCACCGCCTGACCGTCCTGCCAGGCCACGCGCCAGCTTGCATCGGGGTAGTGCCGCGCCAGGCGTTCGGGGGTCAGGCTCTGCTCGGGCCACAGCGGTTGGCCGCGTGCCGCCAAGGCTGCGGCAGAGGCCATCAGAATTGTGGAGGCGGTCTGGACATCGCCAGAGGTGAGGGTCAGGGCAGTCATTGGCCCAATTGTGGCGCGGATTCTATGCCGGTGGCGTACAGGTCGTTGCCGCGCACTTCCAGGCGCACGCGGGGCAGCGGGCCATTGGCTTTGCCGAACACCGCTTCGCCTGCCTGCAGCGGGTCAAATACGCTGTAGTGGCAACGGCAGCCCAGTTGTGGATGTTTCGCGTCGGGCGGTGGACGGTAATTGAAGGCGAAGGCCAGCACTTCCGGGTCCCGCACCAGATTCACGGTGCAGCCCAGATGGGTGCAGATGCGCGAGTAGGCCGCATAGTGTTGCTCGCCCGCTGGCCCACCCACGCTGAGGCCGCCCACCACCGCACGGGGCACGCGCAGCACGGTGCAGGGGCGCTTGTCGTAGGTGAAATTGACCTCAGCCCACTCCTGCCCCAATTGCGAGAGGGCGGCCACCCGCTGCGGCGTCCCTGCTTCAAATTCAGGCTCGCCCGCCTCCCGCTTGCCCAGCAGCACGCGCGAGCCGTACCAGCCCATATAGCCGAACGCGCCCACCGTTCCGGCCACGGGCAGCAGCCACCACCGCTCCAGCAGGGCGCGGCGCGACAGAATGCGGCGGCCTTCCAGTCGGCTCATACGGATTCCGATTGAAAGTCCCAGAGTTGGGGCTTGAAGTCCGACTGGCAAAGCCCCGAAGGGGAGCGGAGCGAGTAGAAAAGAGTACGGGCTACGCGGTATGGAGCCGCAAGCGGTGCTGGAGCGGTGGTGGCGTAAGGGAGCGGAGTCCGTATCACTCGCCCTCTTTTTGCCACTTCTCCATCAGGTTCAGCAGGCCAGTCAATTCCGATTCGCTCAGGTTGGGAAAGGCGGGCATGGCTCCGCGCCCATTCACCGTGACCAGTTTCAGCGCCTCCCGAGTCAGGCGTGAGGCCCGCAGGCTGGGGCCGATGCCGCCGCCGCCCGCCGCGCCGTGACAACTGGCGCAGTTGGCTGCGTACACCCGCAGGGCCGGATCGCTGTCGTTCTGGCGGGCACGAATGGCCGTAATCAGTTCGTCGGCGTCGCGGCCTTTGGGGTCCAGCGTGCGGTAACTTTCCAGGGCCTGCAGGGCGGCTTCATCCTGTCCGTAGCGGGCCAGCGCAAAGCCCAGCAACAACTGGGATTCCGCCTCTCTGGGGGCCAGTTGGGCGGCGGTGCGGATCAGAAGGGTGGCCCGTTCGGCGTCGGCATCGCTGATCTGCTGTCCGGTCTGTTCGCCACGGGTCAGCAGCAAAATGCCCAGACGGCGCAGGGCTTCGGGTTGGCGGGGATTCTCCTTGAGCGCGTTGCCGTAAGCAGTCACAGCCTGATCGTACTGACCGGAATCAAAGGCCGCTTTGCCCCACGCCACATAATCGGCATTCGCGCCTGTGCGTTCGGCGGTGCGGCGCAGGTCAGGCAGCTTGAGCACATCCTGTACGTTCTGCGCCTCGCCCGGATTGAGGGCGGCCAGTTGCCAGCGCGGCACAAAGGTCAGGGCTCCGGCCACCGTCAGCAGGGCCATCACGCCGACGCCGATCAGGGCCAGTCTGCCGGTGCGCCGGGGATTGCCCTGCACAGCGGGCGGCAGCGCGTCCAGCCCCCGCAGCGTCAGCGCGGCGCGGCGTTCCAGGTCCGGGCGTTTGGGATCGTCTTCTTGCAGTCCGGCCAATTCGCTATACAGCCTGTCGCGTTCGGCCAGCAACCGCCCCCGCTCCGGAGCGTCGGGGTCTTCGGGGGTCGCCTGCCGCAGGGGTGCCAGCACCAGCAGCAACGCCGCGCCCACGATCAGGGCCAGCAGCAGCACACTCAGCATCATGAGTTGCTCCCGTTCCGGTCTGTACGGCCTTGGCCCAGCTCGCGCCGAACCTCTGCCAGAAAGGGATCAAACGGTTCATCCGTGGCCTGCTCTGTGATCTGTGGCCCGGCTGAAGCAGGCGCCCCTTGTCTGCGCCGCAGGAACAACCACAGCACCGCGCCGCCGCCGCCCAATGCCGCCAGGGGCGCACCCCACAGCAGCAGGTTGCTGCCTTCTTTGGGTGGGTCGAGCAGCACAAAATTGCCGTACCGGGCCGCAAAGTAGGCGTAGACATCCCGCGCCGAGCGCCCGGCGGCCACCTGTTCGCGCACGTCGCGCAGCATCTCGCGGCTGATGTCGTTGGTACTTTCGGTGATGGGCACGCCCGTACAGATCGGGCAGCGAATATTGACGGCGATCTGCCGCGCCTGGGCTTCCTGCTGCGGCGTGAGCGGAGCGGCGGCCCAGGCAGAAGCACCCAGGGCCAAAGCACCCAGGGTCAGCGCCAAAGCCAGTGCCCTTGCCCCGCCCCACAGTCCACGTCCTGCGTCCATAGTCAGATCCCCTTCACGCCAATTTTTTCCAGGCCCACGTTGAGGCGTTCACGGGTCAGGCCGCCCCGGTCCATGTGCTGAACAGTGCCCCCGGCGTCGATAAACACCGTTTCCGGAATGCCGCTGACGCCGTAATTGATGCCGGTCTTGATGCCGGGGTCTTGCAGATTGGGGTAGGCCAGGGCATATTCGCGGATAAAGTCG
>JAQBPF010000517.1 GCA_028287665.1 Deinococcus sp.
CGTTGTGCCGAATTCATTCGCTGGGCCGCCCATCTGGTCAACCCGTGCTGCCAATTCCTTGGAACAATTCAGCCTGCATGAGCAAGCGTCAATGTTTCGTTGCAGAAACCCCGCAAAAGCGTGGGGAGGGCCAAACAGGGTCAGATCATTTATTTTTCATTAGCGCATCCTGACTAGCCTTGAGCGGTAGTCCCTGAGTGTGCCCCGTTCTGCCTGCCTGTTGACAGCGGGACCGCTCCAGCTCTCTCGCCCCACGCCAGTGATCCCCAAAGGAGCGCCCCGTTTGCACCCGCCCCCATTGCCTTCAGCTCAAGCCAGCCCTGCGCCTCCAGTTCAGGCTGGCCCTTCTTCTCTGTTGTCTTCTCCCGGGCTGGTCCTGGGCGGCCTCGGCTTGCTGATCGGCGCGGCCGCGGCAGGCAGTCTGGCCGTCTGGAATCCGTTGGTGGCCACCCTGGTGGCGGTGCTGGTCTGTGCGCTGGCCGCCGCACTGGCGGTGCGGACCCACTTGCCCCGCTTGGCCCTGAACGGGCTGGGCGTCTGTCTGCTGGGGTACGCCATGCTGGGGCGCGGCTTTGCCTATGTGGGCGTGGCCCCTCTGTTTGTGGGCGAACTGATTCTGATCGTTTGCGTGGTGGCCGCGCTTGTGTCCTTTAGTCTGCGGACACTCACGCAATCCAAGGTCGTGTACGTGCTGCTGGCTTTCTTGCTGATCGGCCTGATCGCCACGCTGCCTCACCTGTCGGTGTACGGAATAGACGCCCTCCGAGACGCCGTGCTGTGGGGCTACGGCCTGTTTGGACTGGCCGTGGCGGCGCTGCTGCTGCACACAGGCGGGACCCTCAAAGCCGCCCGCACCTATGTGCAGTTCGTGCCCCTGTTTCTGATCTGGACCCCTTTTGCTGTGCTGGCGTCCGAACTGTTCTCGTCTGCCCTGCCCCGCTTTCCAGGCACCGAGACGCCCCTGATCGACCTGAAGGGCGGCGACATCGCTGTTCATCTGGCAGGCATCGCCACCCTGATCATGCTGGGGCTGCCGCAATTGCTGCGGCCCGCGTCAGCCCGGCTGAACGCCGCGGCCAGCCAGAGGCAGGAATGGATCTGGTGGGCCCTCTGGTTGGCCGCGGCGCTGATTCCAGTGTTCCGAGTTCGGGCCGGAATTCTGGCCATTGCCGCCGCAGTCCTGATTGTGATGCTGCTCCGGCTGGGCGCCCATGCCCGGACCCGCTGGGGCAAGCCTGCGCTGCTGGCGACCCTGGCGCTCACGGCGCTGCTGGCCTTCAATGGCCGCGTCAGTCTCGGAGAAGAACGCAACACCATCTCTGCCGAAGCGCTGCTGCTGAATGTGCAGGGCATCACCGGGCAAACCGGAGACGGAGACCGCGACGGCTCGCGGGGCTGGAGATTGAAATGGTGGACCGATATCGTGAACTACACGGTCCACGGCCCCTATTTTTGGATGGGCAAAGGCTACGGCATCAATCTGGCCGACGACGACGGCTATCAGCTGGGGAACGGGGATCTCAGAAGCCCGCACAACGGACACCTGAACATTCTGGCGCGTTCAGGGGTGCCGGGGGCTGTGCTGTGGGCGCTGCTGCAACTGGCCTTCGCTGCCGCGCTGCTGCGGGCCCACTCGCTTGCCAAGCGGGCCGGGCAAGAGCTGTGGGTCAGGCTGAATATCTGGGTGCTGGCCTATTGGGCGGCGTTTATGGTCAACGCCAGCTTTGACGTCTATCTCGAGGGACCGCAGGGCGGCATCTGGTTCTGGTGCCTGTTTGGATTCGGCCTCGCGCTGCTGGAAACCCAGCGCCGCCTGAGGCCGCAGTGGCAAGCTCAGCACGCCCTGCAAGGAAGGTCTGTATGACTGGTCTGCACGCTACAGGAACGCAACATGCCCATCGCCTGGGTTCCAAAAAACCCCGCGTCATGCATATCGTGACCCATCTGGATCTGGGCGGCGCGGAAGAAGTGGCCCTGACCCTGGCCGAACAACTGAGCGGCGAGTGCGACTTCTCGGTCTTTGCAGTGATGGGCGTGGCCAAAACGCCGGTGGGCCAGGCCATGCAGGTTCGCCTGGAGCGGCTGCATATTCCGGTGTACAGCGGCACCTCGTTGGACATGAAACGCGGCGGAATGCTGCACGCGGGGCTGATCCTGCGGCAGGTCCTGCGGCGGGTGCGCCCCGATGTGGTGCATCTGCATACCGATATTCCAGACGCCACCTACGCCGCCAGCCTGCTGGTGGGGGCTGAAAATCCGGGCGTGCGGGTGATCCGCACCATTCACAACACCACCCTCTGGCCCAAATGGCAACGGATCGGGCGCTGGGTGGAACGCCGACTGGAACACGCCGAATCGGTGGCCGTCTCGCCTGCCAGCCTCAAGGGTCTTCATGACTTCCGGGCGCGGCACGGCCTGGGCCCGCTGCCTGCGGAGCAGACTGGGGTGATCTACAACGGTGTGACGGCGCGCGCCACAGCCTCAGCCTCCCGCCCTGCCGGGCCTGCACGCGTCCTCTTTGCAGGCCGGTTCGAAGCTCAAAAAGGAGCGGATCTGCTGCCCGCCATTCTGGAACGCACCGCCGAACTGACGGCGGCCAAAGCCGAAATTCAGATCTATGGACACGGCACCCTGGCCCCTGTCCTGGAGCACTGGGTCCAGCGGGCTCAGCACCAGGCCGGGCATTGGCCCGTGACCCTTTCGGCCCCCGTGCCCCGGCTTTCGGCGCAGTTGGCCGACTATGACGTCGTGCTGATGCCATCGCGTTTTGAGGGCCTGTCTCTGCTGGGCATCGAGGTGGTCCTGGCCGGAACGCCGCTGGTGGCGGCCCGCATAGACGGCCTGCGCGAGCTGTTTGCGCCCGACCACGACCTGCTGGTCCGGGCCGAAGATGTCGAGGGATTTGCCCACACGTTGGCCAAAGTGATCGAGAATCCGGCGCAGTACCGCGAGCAGGCGCGCAGTCTGGTGGCCCCCACCGCCGCCCGCTTCAGCATGGATCAGATGACCGACGCCTACCTGGGGCTGTACCGCCAACCCTCCACCGGAGCCCCTGCAGGAGACCAGGCATGAAGGTGCTGGTGGCGCACAATTTTTATCAGCAGGCGGGCGGCGAGGATGAAGTCTTCCGGGCCGAGACGCAGCAACTGGAACGCCTCGGCGTGGAGGTCAGCCGCTATACCGTGCACAACGACGACCTCAAGGGAGGGTCGGCGGCCCGGGCGGCCCTCCAGACCATCTGGAATCCGGCCTCGGCCCGCGCGCTGGCCGGAATCGTGAAAGAGCAGGGCATCGACGTGGTGCATTTTCACAACACCTTCCCGATCATTTCTCCTGCGGCTTACTGGGGTGTCAAGGCCAGCGGCGCGGCGGTGGTGCAGACCCTGCACAATTACCGTCTGCTGTGCGTGGCACACAACTTTTACCGGGATGGGCGGCCCTGTCAGGATTGCCTGGGTAAAACGCCGCCGTGGCCCGCTGTCAAACATTCCTGTTACCGGGAGAGCCGGGCGGCCTCGGGGGTCGCCGCAGGCATGCTCACCACGCACCGGATGTTGGGCACCTACCGCCGGATGGTCGACGTGTACATCTCTTTGACCGAATTTGCGCGCGGCCTGTACGTGCAGGGCGGCCTGCCTGAATCGCGGCTGGTCGTCAAACCCAACTTTCTGGCCGACGATCCGGGGGTGGGCGCGCACGGCGGCGGCTACGCCCTCTTCGTGGGCCGCCTCTCGCCCGAAAAGGGGGTGCTGACCCTGCTGGAAGCCTGGAAAACGCTGCACACCCGCCTGCCCCTGGTGATCGTGGGCGACGGGCCACTGGCCGCGGAAGCCGAGGCCGCGGCCGCCGCCTATGCAGGGGTCACCTATCTGGGCAGGCAGGAGAAGGCGCAGGTGTCCCGGCTGATGCAGGACGCCACCACGCTGATCTTTCCCTCCCAGTGGTACGAGGGCTTTCCGATGACGCTGCTGGAAGCCTTTGCCACCGGGTTGCCCGTGGTGGCCAGCCGGATTGGTTCGGTGGCCGAAGTGGTGGAGCATGACCGCACAGGGCGGCATTTCCGGCCCGGCGACCCCCAGGATCTGGCGGCGCAGGTCGGCTGGCTCCTGGATCATCCAGAGGCCCGTACAGAGATGGGCCGCACGGCCCGGCAGACCTATCAGGATCATTACACCGCCGAGCGAAATGGCCAATTGCTGCAAGACATTTACCGCCGGGCACAGTGGCAGGCGCGGGCGGGCAGCAAAACGGTCCAGCCCAGCACGGGCGATTAGGGACGCCGCATGCGGCCCGCGCCCGGCAATCCTGTCTGTTGTAGGTCGGCCCTCTCCCTTCATGAATTAACCCCCTCGCACCTAATTCAGCACTGGCCTGAGAGACCCGCATTTACAGTCATGCCAGTTCTCCTCTTCATGGTCCGTCCCGTCCAGCTGGCTTCACTTCTCCCCCAGTTTCAGATTTCGTTTTTTGGAGGCGCTTTTCTATGACCCCTTTTTCTCCCGTTGATACGAAGAACCGCGCCGCTTCTCACCTTTCGCCTTCCAACTGGCGGCGCTGGATGCTGGGCGGCTTGTTGATGCTGTCGGCCTGTACGCAGTCCCCACAGGTGGGCGGCGTTGTGGGTGGCCCTACGCCGAATAGCCCAGGAGCAGGCGCTCCCACCGATTTCGTGTACGACGGGCAAGATCACTCATGGACCGATACGGCAAATGCCCCTCTCTCGCCCTTGGCGCTGGGCCCGGGAGACAACTTGCTGACCAGCCAGCCCTGGACAGCAGCCAGCAGTGGCTGGGGACCCATTGAGAAAGATCGCAGCAACGGCGATAAAGTCGCGGGCGACGGGCGCACCCTGATGTTGGCAGGCCAGACCTTTGCCCTTGGACTGGGAGTGCATGCCAATTCCAGCGTGACCTTCAGTTTGGGGAGTCAGTGCAGCACTTTCAGCGCCCAGGTCGGCGTAGACGACGAGGTGGGTGACCGCGGCACCGTGGTCTTCCAGGTCTGGGACGGCACCGCGACCAAGCTCTACGATTCCGGGACAGTGCGGGGTGCAGACGCGGCCAAGAGTGTCAGCGTGAATATCGCGGGCGTGCAGGACTTGCGCCTGGTCGTGACCGGGAACGGCGACGGCATCAGTTACGATCACGCGGACTGGGTCAACCCGGTGGTGCAGTGCAGTTCGGCCACCGACGCCATCCGCATCAACACAGGCGGGCCAGCCCAGACCGTCGGTGCGGTGAACTGGCAGGCCTGCGACGCGATCACGTCATGCGGCGGTTTGGTGACAGGTGGATTCGCTTACAGCGAGGCCGATGCCGTAAGCGGTGTGGCGGCTCCTGCGAATACAGCCATCTACCAGACCGAATGGACCGGCGGCGCGACCAACGGCACCGCTGCAGGTGAAACTGCTTTTGAATTCAAAGTCCCTGTCCCCAACGGCAACTATCAGGTGCGCCTGCATTTCGCCGAACTCAACAAGACCGCGGCGGGGCAGCGCGTCTTCGATGTGAAATTGGAGGGTCAAACGGCCCTGAACCGCTTTGACATTTACGCTGAAGCGGGCGGAGTGGGCCGCGCTCTGGTCAAAACCCTGCCAGCCACCGTGAACGACGGCGTGCTGAACTTGGCCTTTGTCCGTCAGATCGAAAATGCCAAGGTCAGCGGCATAGAAATTCTTCCGCAGGGCACTTCGACTGGGCTGGTGGCTCCCAGCCTCAGCGAACTGATCTTCAGCACCACCCGCAACGGTACGTCGCCGACCCAGCGCGTCACCCTCACCAATACGGGCACCGGACCGCTGACGATTACCTCGCTGACGTTGGCAGGACAGAATGCCGCCGCATTTGGCGTTGTGGATGCACCTGCCCTGCCACTGACATTGGCCATCGGGCAGAGTGTGCCGGTGGGCGTGCGCTTTGCACCATTGGGCACCGTGGGAGCGCTGAAAGGCTCCTTGCAGGTGGCCTCCGCGGGCAATGCCCCGACCGCAGTCGATTTGTACGGCTTGAGTGCGCCGGGCTTGCAAGGCGATCAGGAACCCCCCTTGCAACAGGTGGTCAACACGCTGGGCTACGCCATCAATGTGGGCTCTTCGTCTCTCCTGCTGGGCACAGGCAGCAATTTGATTGGTGATGAGGTGGCTGCGCCGCTGTTCCGCAAAGCGGGCGTCGGCCCCGTCACCCTCAAGGCGGTGGCCCGTTACTCTCCCGACGACCTGTTGCCCTTCGGGTATGTGGTGGCGGGCAGCAGCACCCTGAATCAAGTGGGCACCATCGCCACAGGGCAAGAGCAGACGCTGAATCCAGCGCTCACTTCGGGCACGCTGGCCAGCTTTGATCCAGGAAACACCACCTTCGCCTTTTACACGGGCCGCACCAGTTACGCGGCGCAGTCAACGTTTACCCAGGACAGCCTGAATACCGGTCCTCTCAAGCACGCTGCCCGGGTCTATCCGCTGAAGGACCGGGCTGGGCAGCCTGTGGCCAACTCATACCTCCTGGCCTTTGAGCCAGCAGTCAACGGCGATTATCAGGATTACGTCTTCGTGGTCACCAATGTCACGCCGCAGACCTCCGCGCCGACCTCCACCGCCGTGAACTGGACCCAGCGTGCCGAGGCCCAGACTCCTGTTTCGGAAGCCCAGGGAGCCGCCGTCAACGGAAAACTGTATATCTTCGGGGGCTTCAACAAGGATTTGCAGACCACGGCCAAGGTGCAGGTCTACACTCCCGCCACCAACACCTGGGGAACGGCCAGCGACATGCCTGAGCAGATCACGCACGGCGCACTGGCGGTCGATGGACAGACCATCTACATCGCGGGCGGCTTTGTAGGCACGCATCCCGGCCCACAAACGGCCCACGTCTGGAAGTACAACGTCAGCACCAACACCTGGAGCGCGGGCCCAGAGTTGCCCGCCGCACGCGGAGCAGGCGCGCTGGTGAAGCTGGACCGCACGCTGCACTTTTTCGGTGGCACGGAGCGCGACATCACGGATACCAATCTCTATAAGCGCGACTCGCCCGAGCACTGGGTTCTGCAACTGGACGGCGGCACAGGCTGGACGGCGGCGGCCCCGTTGCCCAACCCGCGCAACCATCTGGGCGGCACTGTTCTGAACGGCAAGATCTATGCCCTCGGCGGCCAACATCTGGGAGATGAAGCTGCGGGCAATCAAAGTGCCGTGCACATGTATGACCCGGCCACCAATACCTGGACGGCGCGGGCCAGCCTGCCGCTGCCCATCGGGCACATCAACGCTTCGACCGTAATCTGGAATGGCCGCATCGTGGTGGCGTCGGGCGTGACCCAGAACTCGGCAGAAGTGGCCAACGTCAGTGAGTACGATCCGGTCGCCAACACCTGGACTGCCCTCACGCCGCTGCCTGCGCCCCGGCAATCGCCAGTGGCCGACGTGATCAACGGGCAACTGGTGGTGGCCACAGGTTCGCTTCCCGGCGGCCCATTGACGACCACATGGACGGGCGTGCGCCCATGAACGCGGAGGCAGAGACTTCCCA
>JAQBPF010000526.1 GCA_028287665.1 Deinococcus sp.
CACGGTGCAGTTGAAGCCGTCGGTGGCGACACCTGTGACGTACTTGCCGTTGTTCCCGAACGCCGCGTCTCTCTGACCACTGAAATCGCACTTGGAGCCCTCGATGGCGCAGAGGGTGAATCCGGCAGGTCCGGTGGGAGCGGCGGCGGGCGGCGTGGGGGTTGGGGTGGGCGTGGGGGTCGGTGTAGGCGTTGGAGTGGGTGTAGGAGTTGGGGTCGGCGTGGGCGTCGGCGTAGGTGTGGGGGTTGGCGTCGGTGCAGGAGCCGGAGCGCCCACATTCACGCCCAGTTTGCCCAGCGCGCCGGGCACAGTGATCAGGCCGTAGCCCACGTTGTTGTTCTTGCTGCCCGCGTTGCTGGCGCTGGTATACAGGGCGTTCTTGATCGCGTCCACGCCTGTGCCTGGTTTGGCACTCAGCAGCAGGGCCACCGCGCCCGCCGCAATGGGGCTGGCCTGAGAAGATCCGCTCAGTGCACCGTACTGTCCATTGGGGAAGGAGCTGGTGATGGCCACACCGGGCGCGGCAATGTCGGGCTTCACAAACACGCCGTTGATCGCGCCCTGCCAGGCCACCGGGCCACGGCTGCTAAAAGACGCGACCTGCCCATTCTGGTCTACGGCACCCACACCCACTGCGTCGGGAAGGTTGCCGGGGCTGCCCGTACTGCCGCTGGCCGGGCCAAAGTTGCCGATGGCAAAGACCGGAACCACGCCCGCCTTGATCATGTTCTGCACGGGCACGATGAATTCGTCGAAGGTGCCGGGAATGCCCAGGCTCATGTTGACCACGTCGGCCCCGTCGTCGGTGTCGGCGTTGTTGTCGGGGTCCAGCACGTACTGCATACCTGCAATGACCTGGGCAAAGGTGCCCTCGTTGTTGGGCAGCACGAGCGCACTGATGATTTTGGCACTGGGGGCCACGCCTACCGAGTCGCCCACCAGCAAGCCCGCCGTGTGCGTGCCGTGGTTGGAAGAATCGTGCGGCTGGCTGTTGACCCGGTCGCCCTCGGCATTAAATTCGGCAAAGGCGGCGATCTTGCCGTTCAGCTGTGGATGAGAAGCGTCCACGCCGCTGTCGAGGTGCCCGATGCGGATGCCCTGGCCCTTGAATCCGGCGGCCCAGGCCTGCGGCGCACCGATCTTTTCGAGGTGCCAGGGGGTGCCCGCAGGAGCAGAGGCGGCACTCAGCGCCACCGCCTTGGGAATCTGCACCTTAAAGTTCTCGAAGACGTCGGAGACGAAAGGCAGCAGGGCCAACTGGCGTGCCTGCACCGGGGTCATGGGCAGGTACACGCTCTGATCAAGCCACAACTGCGTGACTTTGCCCGATGCGATGGCCTGATTCAGAAACCCGGCAGCAGGGCCGAGCTGAGAAATCTTGGCTCCCAACTGGCCGCGCAGGTTCTTGAAGAGGGCGCGTCCCCGTGCGTCGTTCACGACCTTAAAGCGCACGATGACGCCCACCTGGGTCTGATCGCCTTTTTTGGCACGGGCCAGCAACGTCGGAGATAAGCCCGCCGCCTCTGCCGTAGAAACGCCGCCTACAGCCAGGGCTGCGCCGAGCATCATCATTCGGGTCAACTTATTCATGCTTGCAGCCTAACGGTCCAGACGTGACCCGCTCTGAAGCGGGCATGAGGAACCCTTGAGGTGAGGTCAGGGGCGCATCAGGCAATGCCCGGAAAAACGGCAGAGAACGCTCTGCCAGAAGCGTTCCCTGTCCGTTGTTTACGTTTCACCCTGTGGTTCAGCGGCTGTAGCCCAAAATCAACTCGCCCTCGTCGATCCGGCCCCGCAACATACTCAGGCGGTTGTAACTCAGGATAATCTGCCCGCTGCTCAGCATCAGAAGGGTCAACTCACCGTTGATGCCGTTCTGGGTCACGGGATCGTTGGCACGCACTCGCCATTGGTATCCCACTTTCACGTCCAGAGCCCGGTCTGGATTGCTGTTGGGCATGACCGCACTGGGCCGGGCGCTGAATCCTTCCGGCACACGCAATTCACCCGTTTTCAGGTCAATGTTCACGCCTTTGAGAACGCCTTTCATGCCTGCCGTATCCCCAAATGTCAGGCGGCCATTGTCGCGGACCACCGGCAGTTTCAGGCTTTTGCCACTGGGCGCAATCGACTGCTTGAACACCAGATAACTCTTGAATTCATCCTGCGTGATGCCGAGGCGGGCGTCGTACACCGGCGCTTTGCCCTGGGAAACCGTAACGATCACGGTGCGGAGCGCGTCGGGACTGCCGCCCACATTGGTCACGCGGCGCTGCAATTCAAACAGAGACAGGCTCGAACGCCGTTCCAAAATCTGGGTCGGCTGTCCGGCCTGAGGCAGGAGGGAAACAAGCTTGGCCTGCCAACCAGCGGGCAGGGAGGCAGACTCCTGCGTGGTAGCCGCGTAAGCAACTGCGGCCACCACACTGGTCAGCAACAAGGAAAGGAGAGGACGGGCGGCCTTCATGCCAATCGGCAGAATAAGCCGCCTGGGTGAGAATTCTCCCGCGCCAGTCTGACGCACCCCTCAGAGAACTGGGGGTGGTGGGGGTGGGGCCTGCTGGCCGCCCCCACTCCCGCTGCCCTGATTGGCTTAAAGCATTTGTCATAATAATGACCGAGCGAAGCGAGTGAATTTCACCGAGCAGGACGGAGAATGGAGTGATCAGAAGTCTTTTTTCTGATCACATCATTCGGAGAACTGCTCTAGGCCTTGCCGACGCTGCCCAGCACGCGCATTTTGTGTTCGATAACCTGGCTCATGACCTCGCGGGCAGGCCCAAAAATCTTGCGGGGATCGAATTCCTTGGCGTTGGCAAACAGGGCTTCGCGGATACCCACCGTGCTGGCGAGGCGCAAATCGGTATCCACGTTCACCTTGGCGATGCCGTGTTGCGTGGCCTTCTCCAGATCTTCGTCGGCAATACCTGCGGCCTCTCCGATCACGCCGCCCGCTGCCCGGAACCGCTCGATGATGTCGGCGGGCACGCCGCTGCTGCCGTGCGCCACCAGAGGAATCCCGGTCAGGCTGGCAATCTTTTCGATACGGGCGTGGTCGATGTAGGGGCGGCCCTTGCCCTTGAACGCGCCGTGGCTGGTGCCGATGGCGATGGCAAGGTAATCGGTGCCGGTCTGCTCGATGAACTGCACGGCTTCTTCGGGGTCAGTCAGGAAGGCGTCTTTCTCGTCCACGACGATGTGCTCCTCAATGCCGCCCAGACGGCCCAGTTCCGATTCCACGCTGATGCCCATGGCGTGCGCGGCTTCCACCACACGGCGGGTCTCGCGGATGTTGTCGTCGAAGGAATGGTGAGAAGCGTCGATCATGACGCTGGTAAAGCCCATGCGGATGGCGTTCAGCGCCGACTCGTAAGAGGAGCCGTGGTCGAGGTGCAGGGCAACGGGCACGCTGGCCCGGTTGGCGAGATCTTTAACGATGTTGGCCAGATCCTGGCCGCCGTACTTGATGGCCCCCTCGCTCATCTGCACCATTACGGGCGAGCGCAGTTTTTCGGCGGTGTGGATGATCGCCTGCGTGATTTCCATGTTGTTGGTGTTAAACGACGCCACGCCGTACTTGCCTGCACGGGCGGGAACGAGAATGTCTGAACCGGTAACGAGCATGGTGATGCCTCCTGAGGGTGGCCGGGAAAGGCCTGAATAGGGGTGGTTTGGGTGGGCATTTTGAGCGGTGTCCAGTTGATCCAGAGGGCTTTTGCCGCACCGCCAGGGTGGACCCGTCAACACTGTACGGCTAGCACTGTAACTGCCCTGCGCCGGAGCGTGTGCGATTTGCCCAGCCCACCTCCAGGTTTGTACTGCGTTCATCTGGCGGGCAATGGCACGCAGAGGTGTCCACCCAGCTCAGACAGACTGCCTTCTGACCGAGTCCGCGCTGGGTGCATCCACAGACGGCAACCGCACTGGGACGTTACGATACGGGGTATGACTGCTTTTGCGCCTGCGCCGACCACGGCCCCACTGGACTTCACAGCGATGCTGAGTGACCGTGCCCGCAAGATGACGGCCAGCGCCATCCGCGAGATTCTGAAAATCACCCAGGAACCCGACGTGATCAGTTTTGCGGGTGGCCTGCCTGCCCCCGAACTGTTTCCTCTTGACGATGTGCGGACGGCTATGGACGCCGTGATGACCCGCTACGGCGCGGCGGCCCTGCAGTACAGCACCACCGAGGGCCACCTGCCCCTGCGTCAGTTTCTGGCCGAGATGGCTGGCATTACGCCGGGCCACGTGCAGATCATGACCGGCAGCCAGCAGGGGCTGGATCTGCTGGGCAAAATCCTGATCTCCGAGGGCGACATCGTGCTGGTCGAAAGCCCCACCTACCTGGGAGCGCTGCAATCCTTCCAGCCGTATGGCCCGCAGTACATGGAGATTCCCACCGACGAGGAAGGCATTGACGTGGACGCCCTCGAAGAAGTGCTGAAGGGGCTGAAGACGGCCGGGAAGCGGGCCAAACTGTTGTACGCCATTCCCAATTTTCAGAACCCCACCGGGCGGACCCTCAGCCGGGAGCGCCGCGAACGCCTCGTCGGTCTGACCGCCGACCACGGCCTGCTGGTCATCGAAGACGATCCCTACGGCAAGCTGCGCTTTACGGGCGAACCCGCCCCCAGCCTGTATCAGATTGCGCTGGACCGGGTGGGCGGCGATCCCGACCTGAGCCACATCATCTACAGCAGCAGCTTCAGCAAAACGCTGGTGCCCGGCCTGCGTGACGCCTGGGTACAGGCCGCCAAGCCTCTGATCGAAAAGCTGGTGCAGGCCAAGCAGGGCGCAGACCTTCATACGCCCACGCTCAACCAGATGATCGTGACCGAACTGCTGCCCACCGTGCTGCCGCGCCAGATCGAACTGATTCGCCAGGCCTACGGCCAACGCGCCCAGGACATGATCCGGCACATTCGCGAACAGTTTCCGGCGGGCGTTCACCATACGGTTCCGCAGGGCGGCATGTTCCTCTGGATCACGTTGCCGGAAGGCGTAGACACCCTGCCCCTGCTGGCCCGCGCCGTAGAACGCAAGGTGGCTTTTGTGCCCGGCGCTTCCTTTTATGCGCTGGGCGGCGGCCACAACACCATGCGCCTCAGCTACAGCAACGCCACGCCCCAGCAGATTGGACAGGGAATCAAGGCGCTCGCAGAGACGATCTCAGAAGCCGTGGTCAGCCGTAAGTCGTGAGCGAAAACGGATAAAAGCGTGGCCTGCACAGTGATGAACTGGCAGGCCATACTTTATTATCTTTGGTCTTTTTTTTCCTGACCATTCTCCGCTGACCATCAACGGTCTGGCTTACAACCTGCCGTCTCTCGGATTCACCCCGTAGACCGCGCCCCAGGGCTTGTACACGCTTTTCAGGGTGTCTTTGCTGATCACCGTGCCGCCCGCCGACTTGATGGTGCGGGTCATCACGCTGGTCATGCCCTGCATGGGGGTATCCAGCAGGCGGCGGCCTCCCACAGCCACGCGCTGATCGGGGCTGTAACTGGGGTTGGCAGGCGCTTTGAAATTGCTGATGACCGGCTGGCTGACCTTCACCGTGCGCCCGGTATTGGCCCCGAACACGTCAAAACGCAGGGTCTGGGCTGCGTTGTCCCAGGCAGCCTGAATGAACAGGTGCTTGCCCGTATCGTTTTTCATCCGCAGGTTCTTGCTGGGCGCGTACACGGTGGCCTCGTAGCCCACCGGGTCGTAATAGGACACGCGGTGGCTGTGTTCGTGGCGCTCGGTGATCGGCAGGCCCGCCTGATACAGCGCCCTGAAAATGGTGGTGCTGACCTGACAGATGCCGCCGCCGTCCTCCTTGGTCAGCGTGCCGCCGCTGATCACAAAGCCCTTGACGAATCCGGTGCTGGCGTCGATGGTTCCAACTTCCTCATTGAAATTGAATTCGTAATCCGGCGCGATAAAGAAGTTATCGAGCTTGCTGGCCCCCACCAACACGTTTTTGACGCGGAAATCGGGGCTTCCCTTGTAGCTGCTGCTGCCGGTGGCCACATGCCACAGCACGCCGCGCTGCGCCAGGACCTTCACGTTGCGCTCCGGCACAATGGCCTTATAGACCACTTCAGCGCTGTCCTTGCCCGCCAGGATGGCCTTCAACAGATTGGATTTGGTGGCGTCTCTGTCGGCGATCCAGCCTGTTTGCTGGAGGGCGACCCACGATCCGCCCACGTTTTTAAACGACGCTGGACGCGGAGCGCGGGCATTGATCTGGTCAAACATCTTCTCCAGCACAGGACTCAGCCTGGTGCTGACCTTGCTGTGCTTCTTGCTGGAGGCAATGCCAGCGGCGGGCAACGGCCACGACTTCACGATGTCGTGCGTGCTGACTTCGCCCTTCTGAATTTTTTGCTCTGTGGCCCGCAGGATC
>JAQBPF010000006.1 GCA_028287665.1 Deinococcus sp.
CCCGCCTTTTTCACGCTCTGGGTCAGCAGATATTCGATCTGGGCATTCACGCTGCGGAGGTCGTCGGCAGCCCAGCGCTCCAGGGCGGCGTAAAGCTCGGGACTGATCCGCAGAGGGTAGTTTTTGCGTGCCACACGCCCTCACCCGGCCTGATTCCTGCCCAGCCGCACCACACTCAGGGCGCTCAATACAGGCTCCCGGCATTGACGATGGGCTGGGTGCCGCGCTCGCTGGTAAGCACCACGAGCAAGTTTGAGACCATCTGGGCCTTGCGTTCCTCGTCAAGCTCCACAATTTTCTGGTCAGAGAGTTGCTGAAGGGCCATCTGCACCATACCCACCGCGCCCTGCACGATCTGGGTGCGGGCTGCGATGATTGCGCTGGCCTGCTGCCGCTGCAACATGGCCCCGGCAATCTCGGGCGAGTAGGCCAGGTGAGACAGGCGGGCTTCCAGAATCTCGACCCCCGCATGCCGCAGCCGGGTTCCAAGCTCGCGCACCAACGCTTCGGCCACTTCATCAGGGTTTCCGCGCAGGCTCATGCTGCCGTCCTCGTAGTTGTCGTAAGGGTACTGCGAGGCGAGGTGGCGCAGACCTGTTTCTGCCTGAATAGCGACAAAGGCCATGTAATCTTCGACATCGAAGACGGCGCGGGCTGTATCCACGACCCGCCAGACAATCACTGCGGCGATTTCTATAGGATTTCCCATCTGGTCATTCACTTTCAGGCGTTCGGAATTGAAGTTGCGAATTCTGAGCGAAATACGCTTGCGGACGGTAAAAGGATTCGTCCAATAAAAGCCGTTGCGCCGTTCTGTCCCTACATAGCGGCCAAATAAGGTGAGCAAAGATGCCTGATTGGGCTGCACGATGAAAAAGCCCAACAGGCCAAAGAAGGTCAGGAGACCTGCCAGCACGCCCACCACAAACTGCTCCGCGACCAACAGCCACAGTGTCACCCCGGCCAACACGAGCCACAGCAGGACGGCAGGCACGCCCGGTAAGCCAAAAGCTCGACGCTCCACGCTGGCGACACCGGATTCAGGAGAAACGCCGCTCTGGTGAGGAGGAATGATCGGGGGTTGTTCGAGTTTATTCATGGCAGGCTCCCAACATCTCAGGACCAGAAAATCAGCCATCAGATGTGTATCAAAGTGATATCACTTTTGGCGGGGATTGTCCATCGATTTCTTCTGAACCAAAGCAGGGGCCGCCCACCTTTTGGACGGCCTCTGCTGACTATCTTTCTGCTGAGTTGCCGGGGTTATTGAGTCGCGGCCTTGACCGCCGCCAGAGCGTCCAGGAGGGCATAGCCAGAAACTGTGGTCGTGTTGGCGCTGGACAACAGCAAGGCGCGTGTCTGTGGGGCGCTCAGCGCAGGATTGGCTGCCCGCATCAGCGAGGCTACACCGCTCACCAGGGGCGTGGCTTCACTGGTTCCGGCACTCAGGCCGTACCCGCTCGGATTGGCCTGGGTTCTGGGCCGAAGAACCAGAATGTCATCGGTGGCGTTGGCTCCTGCACAGCTGCCTTGGCCCCCGCCACCCGGCGCCACCAGATCGAGGGCGCGGGGGTAGGCCGCATTGGGCCGGGCGCTGTAGCAGGCCAGCGTATTGCCTGTGCCAATGGCGCCGACCGCGATCACGTTGGGATTGCTGGCCGGGTAATACACGCCGTCTCTGGAGGTGTTGCCAGCGGCGGCCACCAGCACGGCACTGGCCGCTGCCGCATTCAGGGCACTGTCCAGAACCTTGTCGCCCGGATCTTTTCCATACTCACTGGGCATGATACCGAAGCTCATATTGACCACTTTTGCGCCCTGTGCAACCGCGTCGTTGAGGGCCTGGGCCACCTGCGCCGTAGAGCCGCCCCCCGTGCCCAACACTTTATACGGCATCAAATTTTGCCCGCTCCAGGTCACGGCAGCGACGCCAACCCCGTTGTTGGTGGCCGCACCCAACAGACCGATCACGCTGGTGCCGTGCCCGTCCGTATCGGTGGTATCGGCATTCACCGTACTGCCCGTATAGTTGCGGGCTGCGGTCAACCGTCCAGCCAGATCTGGATGACTGGCATCGGCTCCCGTATCCAGGACAGCAGTTTTGACACTGACGGGCGTTTTACCGCAGGCGGTCAGAAAGTCCCATGCAGCCTGCGCCCTGATACGCGGCAGGTAGGTTTGGGTGATGGTACTTCCACTGACCTCAATTCCAGTGCGGTAACCCGGATCGTTGGGCACGGCCAGCGCCTGATACCTAAAATTGGGCTGCGTGCTCAGGCCCTCTGCCTCCAGGCGGGCCGCCAGAGCCTGATCCGTTTCACCCGCTGGCGTCACCACCCGCGTCAGCGTGGGCGTCAGGGCCTGGGTACCGAGGCCGTTCAGGGTCTGAACAGCCTGTGCGCTGAGCTTGCCACTCCTCAGGTGTCCCGCCGCATGTATGACCAAGACTTCACCGACTACGCGCGGAGCATTCCAATCGGGCGCAGACACCCTGCTGGGCAATACGGACGCGGAACGGATGCTGGCAGGCATCAATGCTTGTTGACAGACTGGAGGAGTTCCGCCGCCCCCTGTCTCGTCACCCACATCACCACACGCCGTCAGTATCAACAGGCAGGCAGACACCACAGCGGTCTGCC
>JAQBPF010000012.1 GCA_028287665.1 Deinococcus sp.
GTGCTGCTGGAAAAATCCAGTCCCAGCACAGAGGGCCGAGCAAACCCCTGGAGTCCGTTCTCACCCCCGGTCAGTGCGGTCCATTGCAAGGCCAGAAAAGACACCATCTGCGCAAAGGCGAGCGTAATCATGCTGAAGTAGATGCCGACGCTTCTGACGCTCAGAAAGGCCACTGGAACGGCCAGCAGCAAGGCGCTGAGCAGACCGCCCAGCACCGCTACCGGCACACTTTGACCATGGCTGAGCAAAAAGGCGGTGGCGTAAGCGCTCGTTCCCCAGAAAGCGGCGTGACCGAACGACAGCAGACCACTGAAGCCGAACAACAGATCGAAAGCCACAGCAAACAGTCCCCACGCCAAAATATCCAGCGCCAGCACTGGGTACACCAAGCGGGGCAATATCAGCAAGGCCACGGCGAACAGGGCCAGCCAGACCGCGCGGTTGACCCGCTCCCGCTGTGTGGTGGCGGACCTGCGAGACAGAACCGTCATCTGGCTCCATCCGGCAAGCCGAACAAGCCCGCGGGCCGGACCAACAGCACGACTGCCATCAAAACAAACACCAGGGTATTGGCCATCGGCGGATAGACAGCCGCGCCGACCGCAGCCAAGACGCCCACTGCGAACCCAGTCACGATGCTTCCCAGGATGCTGCCCATGCCTCCAATCACCACGACTGCAAATGTGGTGATGATTAACTCCGCGCCCATATACGGTTCTACCGAATAGATCGGTGCGGCCAAGACGCCCGCTAGACCGGCCAACCCCACACCCACTCCAAAGACGCCTGTCACCCATTTGCTCACGTCAATGCCAAGAGACCGCGTGACCACCGGGTTCTCAGTGCTGGCCCGGATAATGGCTCCCACACGGGTTTTCTCGATTATAAACCAGGTGATCAGGCACGCCAGCAGCGCCACGCCGATCACAAAGAGCCGGTATTTGGGAAACACCACGAAGCCGAGATTGACCACGCCTGTGAGCTCTGACGGGGTGGTGTAAGGGGCGCTTGACACGGCGTATTTCGAGAGCATGACTTGTTTGACGAGGTCTTGGGTAAGGAGCGTGAGACCAAAAGTGAGCAGCAGATTGTAACTGGGTTCAAGGCTGTAGAGCCGGGACAGCAGCGTGCGCTCCAGGATCATTCCTACGGCGGCGACCATCAGAGGAGCCAGGAGAAGCGAAGGCCAGAAGCCTAAGCCGAACATCTGCCCCAGGGCGAAGGCCACGAACGCGCCCAGCATGTACAGCGCTCCATGCATAAAATTGACGATTCGGAGCATCCCGAAGATGACGGCCAGTCCCAAGGACAGCAGGGCATAAAAGGCTCCGTTGACCAGTCCGTTGAAGACCTGAATCAGCAAAAATTGAGCGTTCACGGGCGCGGGCACCCAGCTTCAGCCGAGCGGTTCGGGCGTGCAGCCGACTTCAGAGACAGAGGTGCACAGGAACGCCGGTTCAGAACTTGCATTTGCTTTCGGCCAGCGGCATGAAGGCTTTGGCAGCCGGAATGGTTGCGATCTTGGTGAAGTAGTCACCGTTTTCTTTGGCCTGCGCCTTGGGTTTGATCTGCACGGTGTACACGTCCAAAATTACCCGGTGGTCTTGGGGGCGGATATAGGCGCTCCGGGCAAAGAAGTCGCTGAACCGGTAGCCTTCCAGCGTCTTGACCACAGCGTCTCCGTTGTCGCTCTTGGCGCGCGCCACCGCTTGCAGATAGGTCATGCTGGCGCTGTAAACTCCGGCCTGCGCCCAGGTGGGTTTTTTACCGAATGCTTTTTCGAAACGCGCTGCCCAGTCGCGGCTGCGCTGATCGAGATTCCAATACCAAGGCAGGGTGGCAATGGCTCCAGCAAACGCGTCTTGACCCAGCGCTGCGACGTCCGTTTCAAACAGCAGGCCAATGCCCAGGCTGATGCCCTGCTGCCGCAACCCAAACTCGTTGTACTGCTTGACCACATTCACGAGGTCATTGCCTGCTTGCATGGTGCCGAAAATCTTGGGTTTCAGCGTCTGGGCCTTCAGGAGGTACGTTGAAAAGTCGGTGTTTGGAAAGGGAGTCGCGTCGCTGGGAGCCACCAGTTTCCCTTTGTTCTCCTGAATCGCAGCCGTCATCTGACGGTTCAAATCCTGTCCGAAGGCGTAGTTGGGATAGATGATGTACCAAGAGGTGCCGCCGCGTTTGGTCACCGCGCTGCCGGTGCCGTTGGCCAACATGTAGTTGTCGTAGGCGTAGTGGAAGGTGTACTTGCTGCACTTTTCGTTGGTCAGGGCGGTGGTGGCTCCAGTGACCACGAAAGTGGGAATCTTTTTGGTCTTGGCGATCTCAGACGCTGCCAAAGCCGCGCTGCTGGTCGGCATATCGACCAGCATGTCCACATTCTGCCGCTCGATCATCTCGGCGGCCTTGTTGCTGGCGACGTCTGCCTTGTTCTGGTGGTCTACACCGATCACCTGCACCTTGCCAGCAAAACTCTTGTTCTGAGCCATAAAGTCTTGGGCTGCCATTTGGGCCGCTTTGACGCTGCCCTGCCCCGACAATTCCGAATACACCCCTGACAAATCGGTCAGTACGCCAAGCTTGACTACATTGTTGCTGAGCTTCAGGGTCTGGGCCAGGGCTGAACCGACTGGCAATGCCGTCAGGCTGGCGAGAGCGGCGGAAGCGATCAGGGTCTTGATGTTGGAGCGCGTCATGGTAAACCTCCGGGCAAAGAAAGGGAATAAGCGTGGCGAAAGGGGGCGAGCGCCTACGGTGAGCGGAACTTCAGACACTCAGATACCGCACCAGATCGTCGCGGCGGGCCTCCACCTCCTCCCGCCTCACCTCATCAACGATTTGCCCATCGACAAAGACGTAATGCCGGTCGGCCAAGCGGGCAGCAAATTTCAGGTTTTGTTCGACCAACAAGACGGTGAGCCCTTCGCCGCTCAACCGTTCGATCATGTCCCCGATACGCTGCACGATCACGGGGGCAAGCCCTTCACTGGGTTCGTCCAGCAACAGGAGTTTCGGGCCGCTGCGTAAGACCCGCACGATGGCCAGCATTTGCTGTTCTCCGCCCGACAATTTGCCGCCGGGATGCTGACCCCGCTCGCGCAGGACCGGAAAGGTGTCGTACACGCGCTCGGCACTCCAGCCGCCGGGACGTGCGGGGGGGAGCTCAACGTTTTCACGGACGCTGAGGCTGTTGAGAATGGCCCGTTCTTCCGGAACCCAAGCCAGTCCCCGCGCGGCAATGCGGTTGCTGGGCAGGCGCAAGATGTCTTGTCCGTCAAAGGTCACGCGGCCAGTGCGGCTTCTCAGCACGCCCATGATGCTTTTGAGTGTGGTGGTTTTGCCTGCTCCGTTGCGGCCCAGCAGACTGACGATCTCACCGGGCATGATCCGTAGATTGAGGCCGTGCAGTACATGACTCTGTCCGTAATAGGCGTGCAGGTCTTCTACCTCCAGCAGCGCCGCCGTCACAGCTGCACCTCCTCGCCCAGATAGGCTTCTATGACCCGTGGATCACGTTGGATGTCGCTGTAATGGCCACTGGTGAGCACCTGGCCGTATTGCAGCACCGTGATGCGGTCGGCCAGCTCGCTCACCACGCTCATGTTGTGCTCCACCAGCACCACCGTACGGCCCCGCGCGACTTGCCGGACCAGGCCGATCACGCGGCTGACCCCTTCAGAACCCATCCCGGAAGTTGGTTCATCCAGGAGCAGCACCTTGGGCTGCTGTGTCAGCGAAATGCCGATTTCCAGTTGGCGCTTCTCGCCGTGGCTCAGGTCGGCGGCCAGTCGGTGCTGCGCCGCTTCCAGGCCCACCTCGGCCAAAATCTGATCAGCCTGGGGCCCCAGCGTCTCTTGGCGGGAGAGTGGAGTCCAGAACTGATGCGGCAGGCCGGTGACGGACTGCAAGGCCACCATCAGATTGCCGCGCACGCTCATGCTCTGGAATACGCTACTGATCTGAAAAGAGCGCGACAATCCCCGGCGCACGATCTCGTAAGGAGGCAGCCGGTCAATACGCTCTCCAAAAAGCCTGACCTCGCCCGCCGTGGGCCGCAGAAAGCCCGACAGCAGATTAAAGAGGGTGGTCTTTCCGGCTCCGTTTGGACCGATGATGGCGTGAACTTCTCCTTCTAGGATTTCCAGACTGACATCATCGGTGGCCCGGAAGCCCCGAAATTCCTTGACCAAGTGGTGCGCTTCGAGCGCCACCGTGGCAGCAGGACGTCTTTCCGCATCAGCTTGCCGCGCTCGCGCTGCTGGATCTGGTGGACGCGCGGACGTCTCACCCGTCATAGATGTGTGGATGCAGGATTGGGCATCGTCCTCCTTGCCTAGGTTGTTGGTACAGGTCAAAGGGTAATTCCTGCCCGTTACACGGGCGTCACAGCGCCCTGTGTGCTCTGCAGCGCCTGCGTCTCAGCGGGCGGTCCATCCCAAATCAAGGTCTAAGACCGAACCGGTCATGCCCCAAGCGGCGGGGCTGGCCACATAACTTGCCAGAGCGGCCACGTCCTGAGGGTCCAGTAGTTTTTTGATGGCGGCGGGTTCCAGCATCACGCTTTGCTCGACCGCCTGAACGCTAAGGCCACGGGTCCGGGCCTGATCCGCCAACTGCCCTTCGACCAGCGGCGTGCGGACATACCCCGGACAGATGGCATTGACCGTGATGCCCTGCTCGCCGGCCTCCAGCGCCGCCGTGCGGGTCAGGCCGATCAGGCCATGCTTGGCACTGACATACGCGCTCTTAAAAGGACTGGCCACATGGCCGTGAATGCTGGCGATGTTGATGATGCGGCCCTGTCCGGTGCGCCTCAAATGCGGCCACGCGGCCTTGCTGAGCACAAAGGGAGCCGTCAGCATTACCGCCAGCATCGCGTCCCAGCGGTCTTCGGGAAAGTCGGCAATCGGGTCGATATGCTGAACTCCGGCATTGTTGACCAGCACATCCAGAGCGCCCAGCTCGGTCACCACCTCAGTGACCGCGCGGTGGCAATCGGCCCGCAGGGAGAGGTCGGCGGCAATAAAGGTCAGGCCATGCTGCGCCGCCGTGTCGCGGGCGCTGGGGCGGTCCAGATCAAGCACGGCGACGCGCATTCCATCGGCCTGAAACCGCTGTGCGATCGCCAGGCCGATGCCGCCCGTGCCCCCGGTGACGAGGGCCGTTCGTTGCAGGGATGTCATGGGGCGGAGTCTAAGGGCAGGGCGTCACTGGACCGTTACCGGGAACCGTCAGCGGGTCAGGGTGCGGTACAGCTGTTCGGTTTCGGGCAGGGCCTGAAGGCTCAGCTGAGCCAGCGCCGTTTCCAGACCCGAATACACCCTCTGCACGGCAGACAGGTTGGCGCGGGTATGGTAGGCCCGCATCAGGCTGCGGGCTGCGGGTTCATGGGCCGGGTCGAGCGTCAGGGCGCGTTCGGCTGAGCGGTCGGCCCGGTCCGGTTGTGCCGCGTGCAGGGCCGCCTCCGCCTCATCGGCCAGTGCATCGGGCAGGCGGGCGGCGTAGCGCCGGGCCTCCTGCTCAACGGCTTCCAGATCGGTGGGGGCCAGGGCGGGCGGCAGGACAATCAGCGCTTCCAGTCGGCCCGGCGTTGCCACGGGGCGGTCCAGCACCGCCTGGGCGTCATGCAGATCCACGTGCAGGTCGGGGCCAGGGCGCAGGCGAATCCACTCGCCGCGCTCCAGCAGCACGCCGCTGGACGCCCCTTCTTCCAGCACCTGCCCCAGGGCATGCAGCGTGACCCGGAAATTCCGTTCGCCCACCCCCGGATCGGCTCCTGGAAAGAGGGCTTCCTGGGCGGCCTCCCGGCTCAGGCCGCCGGGATGCACCGCCAGCAACATCAACAGGTCCCTCGCTTTGGCCCGGCCCCATTCTCGCGGGCGGCTCTCCGGCGGGCGGATCACGGCCACACGGCCCAGGATCTGCACCTGCACCTCAAATCCCGGCGTTTCATGGGGGGACGGCATGTCGGCGTACCCCAGAGCGCGGGCCGTGGGCAGCAGATCCGCGCGGCACGGGGGCCAGGCCTCCCCCAGGCGCGCCAGCAACGCCGCCCGTCTGGCGCGGTCCGGAAAAGGAGAGAACAGCGAGCGCCGCCCCAGCAAGAAAGGATAGGCCGCTGCGCCGAGGGCTGCCGCTGATACGGCGCTTTCGTCTCCTGCCGCGCAGCGGGCCAGGGCCACACAGGCCAGCCCAAACGCATCGGTGCAGTGCTCAAAGGCCTGCTGGGCGGCGTCCAGTGAGGAGGGATCGGAGTGTCCGGCGTGCCAGCGGCCCAGGGCCGTCATCAGCTGCAGGAGGGCCATCATGTAGCCGTCGCCTTGCGTGTGCGCCAATGCTTCGGCCTTCAGCGTTTCCACCTGCCTGTCATCGCCTGCCTGTCCGGCCAGATAGCCCAGCCCCATCAGCGGCTCGGCGCGCAACCGTCCGGCCACGCCCTGCGCCAGGCCCAACGCCTGACCGTAGGCCTTCCGCGCCTCTAGGGGGTGGTCCGCCGTGATGTGGGCGTGCCCCAGCCGCGCCAGGGCCAGCGAACGCACGAAGGGGCTGCCCAGCCGTTCACCCTCAGCCAGCCCGCTCTCAGCGCAGTGGGCGGCAGCGGCGGCGTCTCCCCGGATGGCGTGCAGAAAACTGGCCAGCAACAATCCCTCGCGGTGATTTTGAGCGGCCCGCGCTCCGCCTGCCTCGCCCTGGGCGGCCCCAAGGGCCAGATTCAGGGCACGGTCCAGGTCGCCTGTCCGCAGTGCATACCGCGCCCCAGCCGCCAGTTCTGGCTCCAGCGCGACTGCTGCGGCCAGCTGTCCGGCATTCAGCAGATTTTCGGCCCGGAACCGGCGCACGCGGTTCAGGTCGCTGCCCGTGGCCCAGCGTTCGGCGGTGTCCAGCGGAGCCCAGGTTTGATCGGGCTGCACGGTGTCCAGGCCCAGCTGAATCTCTCCCAGGGCCCGGTCCAGCGGCGTGGCCTGCGCGTACTCGGTCAGCGCCTCGTCATAGCGGGAAGACAGCCGCAGGGCGTCTCCGGCCAGCGCGTGCAGTGCCGGCGTCCATACCGTGAGGGGCAGGCGGTTCAGGCTGCGTTCGACCAGGGTGACCCGCCCCAGCGCCAGCCACGCCGACCCGTGCGCAGCGAGCAGGGCGGCGGCCTGCTGGGTGTGGCCCGACAGCAGATGGGCCGCCAGCGCCCGGCGGGGTCGTCCCGTCTGCTCAAAGTAAGTTGCGCCGCGTGCTGCCAGCGCCTGTGCATGGGCCGGGGCCAGCAACCGCCGCAGGTGGGCACGCAGCAGCGGATGGGCGCGGTACACCCGCTGCCCCGCCTCGCCCGAGCGGATCAGAAAGGTGCCGCTGTCGGCCAGCGTTTCCAGCAGGGCCGCCGCATTGGGTTCATCCAGTACGGTTTCCAGCAGCTCGGGCGTCAGTTCCTCAAACACGCTGCCGCGCGTCAGCAGGTCACGCAGGGCCGGGGCCAAGGGCTCCAGCACCTCCTGCGCCAGATAGTCGAACAGGGTGCCCAGCTGCGCCTCACCGCCGTCCAGGTCGGCCAGATCGCTGAGTCGGACGCGGCCCTGCGCGGCGGCCTGGACCAGAAACCGCGCCGCGATGGGCCAACCTTCGGTGATGGCGTGGGCCAACTGGACGTCCGGGCCAGAAGGGGTCAGCCCCTGGGCACGCCACAGGTCGCCGATTTCAGCCACCGTGAACGCCAGATCCGCCGCCGAGAGCCTGACTACTTCACCTGCGGCCTCCAGAGGAGTCAGCTCCAGGAGCGGCAGGGGCGTGCGTGACAGCAGGGCCTCCCGGCCTGATACGCAGTTCAGCAGTTCGCGCAGCATGCCGCCGGTCAGTGGGCCAGTCAGGTGCTGCGCCTCATCCAGAACCAGCAGTCCCGAACAGGCGTCCAGCAGGTCAGCCAGGCGGGCAGCCACCCGCCTGGGGGCCGCGCCAGCATCCAGCAGCGCCCCCACTGCCGCGCCCCCCGGCAGGCTTTCGGCGGCCAGCGCCAACCCCGCTGCCAGCACCTGTGGATCGGCGTCGTCGGCGTCCAGCGTCAGCCACGCCAACGGTTTGTGGTCCATCTCAGGCCGGCCCGCCGCCAGGGCCGTGGTTTTGCCGTAGCCCGCCGGAGCCACCACCACCAGCACCCTTGCCGAGGTCAGCACTTCCCCCAGGCGGGGCCGCACGACCGCGCCGCGCACGGCAGGCCAGCGCGCCCGCCGCGAGGAGGTCAGGTCCCGCCAAGTCAGGGTCATCTCTGGGCAGATGCTATCAGGAACACCTGCGGCCCATGAAGCTCAGAGCCGTGCTGCTGAAGCTTTCTGCCCTTGTTGGAGCGCGGCTTCCCTGCGCTGCCCGTGCACCCTCACAGGGCCAGATAAGCTGCCCGCACCCCCGGGTCGGCCAGCAACGCCTCGCCTGTGCCCTCTTTGACCACCTGACCGTTTTCCAGAACGTAGGCACGGTGCGCCAGGCGCAGGCTCAAGCCCACATTCTGTTCCACCAGCAGCACGCTGACGCCCTCGGCATTCACGGCCTTCAGGGCCTCAAATACGGTCTGGGTCATCAGCGGAGAAAGGCCCAGGCTGGGTTCGTCCACGACCAGCACGCTGGGGAGGCCCATCAGGGCCCGGCCCACGGCCACCATCTGCTGCTCGCCGCCCGAAAGGGTTCCCGCCAGCTGCCCGGCCCGCTCTTTGAGGCGTGGAAACAGCGTGTAGACCTGCTCCAGCGTCTGCTGCTGCGCCGCCCGGGCTTCAGCCCGCATGGCGGCTCCCAGGTCCAGATTCTCGCGCACCGTCATCAGCGGAAACAGTTCGCGGCCCTCGGGCACATGACCCAGTCCCAGCGCCACCACCTGACTGGGCGTGGCCCGCGTGATGTCCTGCCCGCCCAGGCCGATGCGGCCTCCGCTGGCCCTGACCACCCCGCTGACGGCCCGGAGCGTGGTGGTTTTGCCTGCTCCGTTCGCGCCGATCATGGCCACGAATTCACCCGGCCCGACCCGCACGCTCACGTCCCACAGCACCTGCACCTTGCCGTAGCCCGCAGCCAGATGTTCGATGACGAGTTCCTGTCCGGCCCGGCGCTGCCCCGTGCTGCGGCCTTCCGGCGCGCTGATTTCTCTGAGTCCGGTCATGCGTGTAGCCCCACTTCGGTGCCCAGATAGGCCGCGATCACCTGTGGATTGGCCGTGACCTCCCGGTAGCTTCCCTCGGCCAGCACCTGACCCTGGTCCATCACCACCACCCGGTCAGCCAGGTCGCGCACCACCGGCATGATGTGTTCGATGAACAGCACGCTGATGCCGCTGTCCCGCACGCTGCGGACCAGTTCCACAGCCTCCTG
>JAQBPF010000026.1 GCA_028287665.1 Deinococcus sp.
GCAGAAATGGCCGGAGCATCGGCCACAAAGGTGCCGCGCCCACGCGAGGTGACGATCAGGCCCAGCGCCAGCAAGTCCTTGTAGACCTGCGCCACCGTGACGTGCGCCACGCCCAACCCCTGAGACAACTCGCGCACGCTGGGCAGGCGCGATCCACGCGGCAGTTCCCCGCAGGCAATCCCGTATTCCAGTTGTCCCCGCAGTTGGACGCCGACCGATACACCCAGGCTGCGGTCAAGGCTGTACGGCCAGGTGAAGGGCGTGGGCAGGCCCAGGGGCAGAACCGCAACCTCGGAGGCAGCCACGGCAGAGGCTTTCATTGGGGAACCTGCGCGGGCAGAGGTTGAAGGCCTGAAGTCAGGGCCCGGGCGGGATCAGAGGCCGGATCGTAGAGGTGACAGGCCACTTCCTGCCCGCTCCCCCCATTTTGCGACACGGTCCGCAGCGCCGGACGTTCCACGGCGCAGCGGTCGAAAGCGTGGGGGCACCGGGTCCGGAACGCGCACCCACTGGGCACATTCAGCGGGCTGGGCAACTCTCCGGTAATGGCGGGCGCGGCGGTGCGCCGACTGGGATCGAGCGTCGGCGCGGCGGCCAAGAGCGCCTGAGTGTAGGGATGTTTAGGCTGAGTGAACATGGCCTCAGTGGACGCCACTTCGACCACCCGGCCCAGATACATCACGGCCACCCGGTGAGACAGGTGACGCACCAGACGCAGATCGTGGGCCACGAACAGCACCGTGAGACCCAGCCGCTCCTGAAGCTCCAGCAGCAGATTGACGACCTGGGCCTGCACGCTGACATCCAGCGCCGACACCAGTTCATCGGCAATCAGGCATTCGGGTTCGAGGGCCAGTGCCCGCGCAATGCCGATGCGTTGGCGCTGCCCACCGCTGAACTCGTGCGGCAACCGGCCCGCAGCCTGTGGGGGCAGACCCACCAGAGCCAGCAACTCCTGCACCCGCGCGTCCTGGGTTTCTGGCGGGCGCATCTTGTGAACGCTGAGGGCTTCGCGCAGCACCTGCCCCACGGTCATGCGGGGATTGAGGCTGGAATAGGGGTCCTGAAAAATCATCTGAACGCGGCGGTTGTACTGGCGCAGCGCCGCCCCGCGCAGCCCCAAGACATCCAGCTGTTCGTAGCGAACCTCGCCGCTGTCAGCGTCATAGAGGCGCACCAGCGTGCGGGCCAGCGTGGACTTGCCGCAGCCGCTTTCGCCCACGATGCCCAGCGTTTCGCCGCGCTGCACCGACAGGTGTACGTCGGTGAGGGCCTGAACCTTGCGGACAGGTTGCCCACGCCAACGGCTCAGCAGCGACTGGCGCACCGGGAATGTTTTGGTGAGGCCGTGAATTTCCATCAGGGCCGGTTCGCGCGTTTTGGTCAAGATCATCGGGCTCCCTCCTCACCTGAGACAGCCTCACCCAAAGGCGGCAAGCGGTCAAAGTGAACGCAGGCGCTCAGACGGCCCGGAGCCACTTCGACCAGAGGGGGTTCGGCTCCCAGGCAGGCTTCGGTGACAAAGGCGCAGCGGGGCGCAAACGGACAGCCCGGCGGCAGGGACAGCAGGTTGGGTGGTCCCCCCGGAATAGGCTGAAGCGGGCGGCGATGTTGGCCCGCACCCGGCAGGCTCTGCAACAGGCCCAGCGAATACGCGTGCAGGGGGCGGCGGAACAGGTCCTGGACGGTCGCCGTTTCCACCAGACGGCCTCCGTACATCACGGCCACGCGGTCACAGGTCTGGGCAATCACCCCCAGGTCGTGCGTGACCAGAATGATGCTCATGTTCAGTTCGGAACGCAATTTCAGCAGCAGGCGCAAAATCTGATCCTGGATGGTCACGTCCAGGGCGGTGGTGGGTTCATCGGCCAGCAGCAGGCGGGGTTCGGACGCCAGCGCAATGGCGATCATGGCCCGCTGCCGCATGCCGCCGGAAAACTGGTGAGGATAGTCGGCCAGTCGGGCCTTTGGACTGGGAATGCCCATCAGGTCCAGCAGATCGGCGGCCCGTTCCAGGGCGGCGCGGCCCCGCAGGTTACGGTGTTCGTTCAGGTTTTCAACAATCTGATCGCCCACGGTCAGCACAGGATTCAGGGCCGTCATGGGTTCCTGAAAAATCATGCTGATCTGCCCGCCGCGCACCGAGCGGAGACGGGACTCAGGCATGGTCAGGAGGTTCTCACCTGCGTAGCTGACTTCGCCTGACATTTTGACGGGCGCGCGGTGCAGCCGCAGCAGGGCCCGCAACGTCACACTTTTGCCGCTGCCGCTCTCCCCGACCAAGCCCAGCACCTCGCCGTTCTTGAGGTCGAAATTGACGCCTCGCACGGCATGAAGTTCGCCCGCCGGGGTGGGAATCCGCACATTCAGGTCGCGGACCTGCAGCAGTGGAGCGTCCGCACTGCCCCACCGCTGAGGAGCAGCCTGGGTCAGGGCGGCATCTCCTGAATTCACAGGAACACCGGTCATGCGCGGGGCCTCAGGGCGTCGGCCAGACCGTCACCGATCAGGCTGAAGGTGACGCCTGCCAGCGTCAGGGCCAGACCAGGAAAGGTGCTGATCCACCAGGCGGTGGCCATAAAGTTTTTGCCGTCGGCCACCATGACCCCCCATTCGGGCGTGGGCGGCTGTGCGCCCAGACCCAGGTAGCCCAGCGAGGCCCCCAGCAAAATGCCCAGACTCATATCGGTCATCAGGTACACGATGGCGGGCGTGACCGAGTTGGGCAGCAGATGGCGAAACAGAATGCGCGAGGGACTGTAGCCCAGCACCCGCCCGGCCTGTGCGTACTCGGCTTTTTTCTGGGTCATGACCTCGCCGCGCGTCAGCCGCCAGTAGCTGACCCACCCCACGGCGCTGACGGCGATATACATGTTGGTCAGACCTGGCCCCAGCACGGCGACGATGGCAATGACCAGCACCAGGAAGGGAAAGACCACCACCAGGTCGGCCAGGCGGCCCACCAGCGCGTCGCTCCAGCGGCCGAGATAGCCGGTGACTGCGCCCAGCAAGGTTCCAAACAGAAACGGAAACAGGGTGGTAAAGAGGGCGATTTGCAGGTCGATTCGGGTGCCGTAAATAACCCGGCTGAGCACATCACGCCCAAAATTATCGGTCCCGAACGGATGTTTACTGGTGGGGGCCTGCAAAATGGCTTCGTAATCAAAATCGGTGGGACTGAAGGGAGCCAGTACCTTTGGGACCAGGGCGGCCACCAGCAACAGCAGTAAGAGCGCCAGACCAATCAGCAAGGTGGGCTTGGGCCAGCGGCGGCGATTGGCCTGCGGCGCAGCCACCACGGGCGGGAGTTGGGCGACGGTCATATGGTTTCCTTTCTCCAGGCCTGCGGCCCAGCACCCCGCACACCGCCCCTCATGACAGTTCCATCCGTGGATCCAGACGGGCATGGATCAGATCTGTGATCAGGAAGACCACCGAAACGATCACGGCAAAAGTGAGCGTGAGGCCCTGAATCACCGGATAGTCCCGCCCGAAGATGGCGTCGACCATCAGGCGGCCCACGCCGGGAATGGCGAACACGGTTTCGGTGATGACGGCCCCGCCGATCAGGGCGCCGATATTCAGGCCCAGCAGGGTGACGGTGGGAATCAGGGCATTGCGGAGCACATGACGGCTCAGAATGAGATTGGAGCGCAGGCCCTTGGCACGGGCAAAATCAACGTATTCCGCCGTCAGTACCTCGATCACACTGTTTCTGAGGGTACGAACCAGCACCGCTGCCAGATTCAGGCCCAGCGTCAGGGCAGGCAAAAACAGGTGATACAGGTGCTCGGAAAAGGTGTCGCCG
>JAQBPF010000442.1 GCA_028287665.1 Deinococcus sp.
ACCGGCGTTCGGGTATGGTTCAGGGTGAACTGATGTCGGCACACGCGGCACAGATACCGCTGTTTGCAGGATGGGCGTGACCGTTGTTGACGATAGAGACGCCCTCACACGCTGGACATGTCAGACCGTTCATGCTCCAGTGAACGGCAATCATTCCTAAGAAGCCACGACCACCCGCCTGCATAGGTTGACTCGGGCTGCATACCGCGCTATACTTTATTTAATCAAGTTAAACTAACAGCCGCCAGAAGGCGGATTTTTTATTGGTGTTTGAGAAATCGCCGAGAGAGTTCACCATGGCCTGAACCTTCCGTTTGTGGCAGACGTTTTTTATGACCTGCCTTCAATGCTCTAGCCTGCGCCCATGACCGCGCTGCCGCCCCAGCCTGATGCCCAGCGAGACGCCCTCCCCGAGAGCGGGCCTGCTGTGATGCCAGCAGCGGAAGCACCCCCCGAACGCGGCCCGGTGCGCCAGCGTTCGCCCCTGCCCGACGTGCTGCGTGGGCTGGCCCTGCTGGGCATCCTGATCGTAAACGTGCAGGACTTTGCCGGATTCCGTGAATGGACTCAGGGTGGCCTGGACCGCGTGGTACAGATGTTCACGGATATTTTTGTCAATGGCCGGGCCATCAGTGTCTTTGCGATGCTCTTCGGTTGGGGAGCGGCGGGGTTGCTGGCCCGGCAGGGGGTGGGGACGTTTTTGCGCCGCCACGCAGTGTTGCTGGCCGTGGGCAGCCTGCATTTCATCTTCGTGTGGCACGGCGACATCATTGCCAATTACGCGCTGCTGGGCGTGTTCCTGCTCTTCACAGTTCGGATGACTGCGCCCACGCTGGTGGTATTGGCAGGGGCAATGGGCACGTGGTGGCTGATCGACGGGGTGATGGTCGGCGTACAGGCCAGCCTGTCGAGCACCCGCTTTGGGCGGTTTTCGGGCCTGCAACAGCTCACCTCTGGCATGACCTATCCGGATGTCCTGAGTGAGCGGGCCAGCGACTTCAGTTCTAACCTGATCGGAGGAAGCATCTACAACGGGCCCTGGCTGGTGGCGCTGTTCTGCCTGGGGGCCGCCGCGTACCGCACAGGCCTGCTGCTCCGCCCGCACGAACATCTGCCGCTGCTGCGCCGCCTGACGGGGTGGGGCTGGGGCCTCGGCCTGCCGCTGGGCATCCTGCTGGCCTGGCTGAATACGCGGGGCGACTACGCTTCGGGCCTGCTGGCCATTCCAGTACGCATGGGCGGCGGGCTGGCGCTGGCGCTGGGTTACGTGGGGGTGTTGGGCACATTGGCGGCGCAGAACAGATTGGGCAGATGGACGGCCTTTGCGGCCAGCGGGCGGGTTGCCATGAGCAACTACATCGCCCAGAGCCTCATCATGACCAGCGTGTTTTATCCCTATGCAGGCGCACAATACGGACACTGGGGCGCGGCGTCGGCGGTGGCTCTGGCACTGGTGGTGGGGCTGGCCCAGTTGCCGATCAGTGCGTGGGTGCTGCGGCGCTGGGGCATGGGGCCGCTGGAACGGTTGGTGCGGGCGCTGGTCTACGGAGGCCGAACTGGTGGGAGCCGCGACTAGGCTGCCCTACTGGTCTGCCCTCATGGCCTGCGCCCCGGCCCGCTCCTCCCGCGCTGCTTTAAAGCATTGGTCATCATAATGACCGAGCGAAGCGAGTGAATTTCACCGAGCAGGACGGAGAATGGAGTGATCAAAAGTCATTTTTCTGATCACATCATTCGGAGAACTGCTCTAGAATGAAAAATGTTGTGCGCCTTCCCACCAGAGGAACGCGCCGGACTCAAGGAGACATTGAAACATGGCCGGTCACAGCAAATGGTCGCAAATCAAGCGGAAAAAGGGGGCCAACGACAAACGGCGTTCGGCCATTATCAGCAAGCACCTGCGGGCCATCACGGCGGCGGTGCGTTCGGGCGGCAGCGGCGATCCGGCAGGCAACCTCAGCCTCAAAAACTGCATTGCTGCCGCCAAATCCGACACCGTGCCGGTAGACAACATCGACAGCGCCATCAAGCGGGCGTTGGGTGCGGGCGAGGGTGCGGCGGAATACAAGGAAGTGAGCTACGAGGGCTACGGCCCCGGCGGAACCGCCATCTTTATTGAAGCCCTGACCGACAACGTGAACCGCACCGTGGCCGAAGTCCGCAGCGTGTTTTCCAAGAAGGGCGGCAGCATGGGCAACAGCGGCAGCGTGGCATGGCAGTTCGAGAAAAAAGGCGTACTGCTGGTGCCCGACGCCTCGGAAGCCGCGCAGGAAGCCGCCATCGAGCACGGTGCAGAAGACTTTCAGGAAAGCGAGGATGGTCTGGAAATTACCGCCGCGCCCGCCGATCTGTATGCCGTGCAGGACGGTCTGACCGCCGCTGGCTTCCCTGTCGAGAGCGCACAGATCACCATGATTCCCAGCAACACGGTGGCCGTGGCAGGCGACGACGCCCGCAAACTGATGGTGCTGATGGAAGCGCTAGAAGACCTGGACGACGTGCAGAACGTGTATTCCAATGCTGATCTGCCGGAGGATGAGGAAGAGTAAGTGATAAGCGGTTAGTCATCAATAGGGAAAGAGAAAGGCGTGGCCTGCAACGACATCTTGTGTGCAAGTCACGCTTTCTCCACTCACTCCTTATGACTCACTACTCACGGTTTTAGAACACCAGCGCCCGCGCATTGCCGCCCAGCCTGTCCCACAGCGTAAAGGCTGCCCGTGCGCCGGGCCGAATGATGCCCTCGTCTTCCCAACCTGCGGCCAACGCGGGGCCACGGGTATGGGCGTGCAGCACCTCCAGCTCAGTCAGCGCCTCCTGCGGGGCCACGCGGCCACCTTCATCGTCTACCCGGCTGATGGCGGCGGCAAAGTTGGCGCGGTAGTCGGGCGGGGTCACGGGGGCGTCGCTGCCAAAAGCCAGCACTGCTCCGGCATCCCGCAGAGCACGGAAGGCATAGGTTCCTTGCTGCAGATGCGGCAACAGGTGGCGAATCATGCTGCCGTCGCCCTGAAGGTGCATGGGCTGGACGCTGGCCGTCAGTCCGGCAAACCGGGGAATGTCGGCGGGCCGCAGATGTTGGGCATGTTCGATTCTGAGGCGAATCCCGCGTGCGTTGGCTGCCTCGCGCAGGCTGTCGTAGGCGTCCAGCACCTCGGTATTGGCCCGGTCTCCGATGGCGTGCGTCACGGGCGTGAAGCCCAGCGCAATGGCCTGTGCGCCCAGTTCGCGGATCAGGTCGGGTGAATCCAGCGCAATGCCCGTGCCGCTGCCATCGGCAAACCCCGGCGCGTGCAACCAGGCGGTGCGGCTGCCTAGCGCCCCATCGGCAAAAAACTTGACGCCGCCCCATTGAAACAGCCCGCCGGGATTGAGCGCGAGGCCCAACTCTCGGGCCAGATGCAGGCGTTCGTGCGGCAGGCTGGCCCAGACCCGCAACGGCAATTCTCCGCGTGAGGCGAGGGTTTGCAGGGCGCGGGGCGCTTCAGGCGGCTCGAAAGCCATCGTGTGGGCGCTGA
>JAQBPF010000051.1 GCA_028287665.1 Deinococcus sp.
CCTACAACGTTAGGGCTGAGACATACCCCAGGAACCTGATCCGGGTCATTCCGGCGGAGGGAGCGTGATGCGCGGAAGCCCGGCCCAACGTGGCCCAGTTTCCGTGTGCCCTGCACCAGCGGGGAAACGCCCCCCTTCCTGACGCGAAGGGGTTTTTTTATGCAACGACTGGTTAAGCAAGGACTGGCTGGGCGAACACTGGTCATCGCAGGACTGCTGCTGAGCAGCGCGGCTTCGGCCCAGACGACCCTCACCGTGATTTCTCACGACAGCTTTGGGGTGGATAAGGCGCTGGTGGCAGCCTTCGAGAAAGCCAATGCGGCCCGCGTGCGCTTTGTGAAGGCGGGCGATGCGGGTGAACTGCTGAACCGCCTGATCCTGACCCGCCGCGCACCGCTGGCCGACGTGGTGTACGGCCTGGACAACAGCCTGCTGCCGCGTGCGCGTGAGGCTGGCGTGCTGGACGCCTACCGCTCTGCCGCACTGAAGACCGTGCCTGCCGCGTACCGCATGGATGAGGCCAATGGAACGACCCTGCTGAATACGGTGGATTACGGCTTCGTGGCCTTCAACTATGACCGGGCCTGGTTCCAGAAAGCAGGGCTGGCGCTCCCCAAAACGCTGGACGACCTGAAAAGCCCGACCTATGCCAAATTGACCGTTGTTCCGTCTCCGGCGACCTCCAGCCCCGGTCTGGCGTTCCTGCTGGCAAGTGTGAACCAGTACGGCGAGGCGGGCGCGTGGAACTGGTGGCGCACGGCCCGCGCTGGGGGCATGAAGGTCACACGCGGTTGGTCGGATGCGTACTACAAGGAATTCACGCGCAACGGCGGCAAGTTTCCCATCGTGCTGAGCTATGCCAGCAGCCCTGCCGCCGAAGTCTTCTACGCCGAGGGATTCAACGCCGCCAGGTTGCCGGAGCAGTCGCCGACTGGAAACCTGTTTTTGCCGGGCAGCACCTTTTTGCAACTGGAGGGCGTGGGCGTGCTGAAGGGAGCCAAGCAGCCCGCCCTGGCCCGCAAGTTCGTAGATTTCATGCTGTCTGGGGGCGTGCAGGCCGATATTCCTACCCGAATGTGGATCTACCCGGCTGCGGCAGGCACGAAGCTGAATCCAGTGTTCAAATTTGCCCAGCAACCCGCACCCACGGCGGTCAAGCCTGCCCTGCTCGCCAGGCCGCAGCGTCTGATCGACGGCTGGGTGACGAACGTTTTGCGGCGCTAAGTACGTCCTTGCTGCCGTTTCGGGACTCCGCAAACAACGCTCCATCCCTCCACTCTCACCAGGACGTACTTCTGTCCTTTCTCGCTCTGCTCGGATACCCTAAAGGGTATCAAGGAGCTATTTAGGTGGCCCGCCTCAGCACAGTTCTGCTGGCCCTGCTGCCCCTGACATTCATGGCCCTGCTGCTGGCGCTTCCGCTGGGGCGCACGCTGGCCGAGGGCGGTGTGAATCTGGGCGTATGGCGCGATCCCTATTTTTTAGGACGCCTCGGCTGGACGCTGGGGCAGGCGCTCGGCACGGCGGCGGTGGCGTTGGCGGTGAGCGGGCCGCTGGCCTACCTGCTGTCTCGCTGGAATGTGCCGGGGCGCGGGGCGTTTCTGCGCTTCCTGCTGCTGCCGTTTGTCACGCCCACGCTGGTGGCCGTGCTGGGCCTGACCGCATTGCTGGGGCCACAGGGCTGGATCACGCGCCTGCTGGGGCTGGATCTGAGTGACGGCCCCGGCCTCCTCCTGCTGGGCAACCTGTTTTTCAATCTGCCGGTGATGATTCGGCTGGCGCACGCGGGGTTTGCGCGGGTTCCGCCCCACCTGATCGGCGCGGCACGTTCGCTGGGTGCATCGGGCTGGAAAGCGGTGTGGACGGTGGCGCTGCCGCTGGCCCTGCCCGGACTGGCCGCCGGATTCATTCTGGTGTTCCTCTATTCGGCCCTCTCCTTCGGCCTGCCGCTGACGCTGGGCGGCGAGCGTTACAGCACGCTGGAAGTGGAGATCTATACCATGACCGCCTACCAGCTGCGCCTGCCGGAAGCCTCGGCCCTGATCGTGGGCCAACTGCTGCTGACGGGCGCGGCGACATGGGCGTATGTGGCCCTCACACGCGGCGGCGCGGGCGTGGCGGCTGGGCGCGGGCTGCCGCGTGCACGCGGGCGGACACGGGCGCTGATCTGGATCCTCATGGGCGGCGTGTCGCTGATCTGCTTTGCGCCCCTGCTGGCGGTGGTGGCCCGCAGCGTACTGGCTTCTGGCGGCCCCAGTTTCAGCGCGTGGCAGGCTGTTTTAGGCAACTTTGAGACGTGGACTCTGGTGGGGAATACCCTCCGCTTCGGCGTATTGGCTCTGATCGGCGCGGTCACACTGGGCGGCCTGCACGCCTTTGCCGCTTGGCGGGCGCGGGGGCCAGTTTCACGCGTGCTGGACGGCCTCTCGCTGCTGCCGCTGATGGTGTCTCCGGTCAGTCTGGCGGTGGGCTACCTGCTGGCCTATCCGGCGCTGTCGGCCACCCTACCCATGCTGATCGGCGCTTACACGCTGCTGGGCATGCCGCTGGTCACGCGCAGCCTGCTTCCGGCGCTGCGTGCCCTGCCCCCACGCACCCTGGAAGCCGCCCGAACACTCGGCGCGGGTGGCTGGACAGTCTGGCGCACAGTGACCTTTCCCCTGACTCTTCCGGCCCTGCGCGGCGGCGCGGCCTTGGCCCTGGCCACCGTGCTGGGCGAGTTCGGGGCCACCCTGGTTCTGACCCGCCCGGAGTGGGCCACCCTCAGCACCGGCCTCTATGACCGTCTGGGCCGACCTGGAGAACGCAACCTCACCGAAGCCTGCGCTCTGGCAACGCTGCTGCTGGCCCTGGCAGTGCTGGCTTTTACGCTGCTGGACGGTGGAGAAGGAGAAGTGACTTGAGGGGAAGTACAGAAAAGCCATCTCAGGAGCAGGGAAAGATTCCAACTCAAGCTCAAGCCTTTGCCCTCCCCAGTGGCAAAGCGGGCAGAGCTCTGAAACAGAGAAGGTCACTGAAAACACGTCCCCGACCCAGCACCGAAGACCCTTTGCCCGGCAACCAGCTCAGGCAGGCACAATGACCAGCGTGCGTCCTCCCCTCCCCTCTCTGCTGCCTTTGCTGCTGGCCTGCGCTCTGGTTCCTTCCTCGGCACAGGCGGCCATCACCTGGCCCGATCCGCCCGAACTGACGCCGCTGACCTGCACAGCTAGGGCAAGTGCCGCACCCGTGCAGCTTGCACCCAGTTCGGCGCTTCCGGTGGGGGTGTCGGGGCGGGTGGCATTTTCGGCCATTCTGTTCGGCCCAGACGGTCAGCCCCTGCGGGAACTGACTTTGGGCGACCCAGACGCCCTGCATCCGTTGGCGAGTACCTTCAAGCCGTTGGTGGTGGAAGCCGTGCTGCGCGATATAGATGCCGGAAAGCTGAGGCT
>JAQBPF010000064.1 GCA_028287665.1 Deinococcus sp.
GAAGGTGTATCCGGACGTTTGAGGTCTAAGGGTCTAAGGAAGGGCGAAAGGCATTCGCTGACGCTCATTCACCCCCTCTGCTGGCGCAGCTCTGCGACTCCCCAGCCCTCCCCCCTCTCCTGCGGAGCTTTGCAAGCCAAGGGAGAGGGAGCAAAACCAGTCAAAAGTCTTTTCTTAGTCCCTTAGACTGCCGCCAAAGCGGACTTAATTCAGGGGCCGAACGGCACTCAGCTCAGCGGGCAATTCTTCGGCGTACAGGTCGTGCCAAGTCTCACCGTCGAAGGTCAGCTCGGATTCTATAAACGCCTGCGCCAACGGGTCAGCGTCGGTCAGAGCGTCCACCGGAATATCGAGGCGCACGGCAGTCGGCACAGGCAGAGTTTCCACTTCGTTCAGATCGGGGTATTCGTCGGCAAAGATTTCCAGCAGGAGATTCTCTGTCCAGTCGGCCCAGCGTTCGGGGTGGCCCGCGCCTGTGGCCTGCACCAGATCGGCGCGGATACGGTCGGCCTGGTCAGCGGGCACATCGTCCTCTGCCCATTCCACGCGGCCATCGGCAAACACGGTGGCGGTCACGGTGTCCACATCCAGAAACTGGCTCAGTTCGGGGGGCAAGGAATCGCCCAGCGGCGCGGCGTCCGGGTCGTAGGTGATCCACTCTTCGCCGTCGAGCGAGTAGCCGGAACCTGCGGGATCTATGTGCAGTTCCAGTCCGCCCAATTGGGCAAAAGGGGTGCCCAACGGCGAAAGCAGCAGCGCGGGCTCACGCAGTTCGAACAGACTGCGCTTGAGGACTGGCACGGGCGCGTCATCCTCATTGACCATCTCGGCGTGCAATTCGGCCCAGTCCTCAGGCGTCTGACCGTGCCACTCGCTGGCCAGTTCTTCCAGCGCCTCCAGCCATTCACCCGGCGGCTCTGGGTCAATGGTCACGCGGCCTTCAGGAGCCTGCTCTATGCGGAAGGTGGCGACCACTTTGCCCTGTCCCCCCGCCGCTGGATGCTGCATCAGAAATTCCAGCGCCCGGCGGGGATCGGTATTGGCCGGGAAGGATTCCCAGCGCACCCCATCGGCAGAATGCGTGTGCTGGCGCAGGTGCAGCAGGCCGCCCTCTACAGGGATATGCGTGTAGGTATTGGCGTCCTCAGGCACCGCCGTTCCGAGCGCCAGTTCGCCTACAAAGCGGCGGTGCGGCGGCACGGCAATAGACTGGACATCCTCGGCGGTTTCCAGCAGACGGTCAGGACGGCCCGCCATCACGAACGAGGTGCGGTAAGAGCTGTCCCACAGCGGCCCGGTAGGTTGGGTTTCGCGCAGGGCGTCCACGATCAGCACCTGCAGCGCGGCTTCTTGCGGCCCCCGGTTCAGGGTCACGTTGCCGCTGGTGTCCATATCAGCCTCAAAAGGATGCACGGTGGGCATCAGGCCCATTTGCTTGCGGCGTTTGGCGTCTCCCATATCAGTCCTTTGACGCCAGCAGCAGCGTCCCGAATCCAGCCATCAGCGTTCCGGCCACACGGTCGATAGTGCGTTTGGCCCGGAGATACCCTGCCTGCAACGGCGCAGTGGACATGCCCAGCGCCACCAACACGAACCACACCATGCTCAGGCTCAAAATAACAGCGAACACACCCGCTCGGAGGCCCGCCGAACTGTGGGCTGGCATGACGCTCGAAAACACGCTGCCAAAGAAGATGGCGGCTTTTGGGTTGGCAAGGTTGGTGAGCAGGCCGGAGCGGTAAGCTTTCCAGTCACCCAGCGGCGTGATGACCGGAGAATGTTGAGCATTTGGCCCAAAGCTGGAACGCCACAAGTTGTAGGCCATGTAGAGCAGATACATGCCGCCTACCACCCGAATGACGCCGTGAATCCAGGCAAAATTCTGGAACAGAATGCCGATGCCCAGCAAGGCCAAAAGCGCCCACGCCGCAATACCCGTCACAACGCCCGCACCGGCAAACAAAGCAGCCCGCCGCGAACGGGCCACCGCCGTTTGACTGACCAGCAGCACATCTGGCCCCGGCACCACCAACACCACGATATGCAGCAAGGCCACCGTCAGGAGTGTATCCATCAGTCTGCGGCGTTAGTGCCGTCGGCGTTATAGGCGCGGGGGTCGGCAATGAATCCGGCCACGGCACTGGCGGCCACGGTGGCCGGGCTCGCCAGATAAATCTGCGCGGTGGGGTCGCCCATGCGGCCTACAAAATTACGGTTGGTGGAGCTGATGCACACATCGTCTGGCCCCAGAACGCCGGAATGCATGCCTAGGCACGCGCCGCAACTGGGGTAGCTGACGCTCGCGCCTGCATCCACAAAGATTTCCATCAGCCCTTCCTGCGCGGCCTGCTTCCAGATGGCCTGCGTGGCGGGCACGACGATCATCTGCACGCCGTCGGCCACTTTCCGGCCCTTCAGAATGCGGGCCACGTCGCGCAGGTCGCCAATGCGCCCGTTGGTGCAACTGCCCACGTAGGCGTGCGTCACGGCGATTTTGTCGCTGCCCGCCACGCGCCCATTGCTGGGAATATGGGGGTACGCGACGGTGGGTTCCACCTTGCTGGCATCCACGTCGATCACGATTTTGTACTGGGCGTCGGGGTCGGAGGTGTATTCGGTGTAGCTGCCGGGTTCGATGCCGCGTGCCGACAGGTAGGCGCGGGTGGTCTCGTCCACGGCCACGATGCCGGTTTTGCCGCCCGCTTCGATGGCCATGTTGGTCAGCGTAAAGCGGCCTTCCATGTCCAGACGGTCGATGGTGTCGCCTACCCATTCCATCACCATGTAATTCGCGCCGTCGGCCCCAATGCGCTTGATAACCTCCAGCACGATGTCTTTGGGGGTCACGCCAGGCTGAATCTCTCCGGTCACGCGGATCAGCATGGTTTCGGGAATCTTGAACCACACGCGGCCCGCGTAGATGGCCCCGGCCAGATCGGTGCTGCCCACACCTGTAGCAAACATGCCCAGTGCGCCCGCGTTACAGGTATGAGAATCGCCGCTGACCAGCGTTTGCCCCGGCTTGACCAGTCCGGTGTTTTCCAACACCACATGGGCAATGCCGCCGCGCCCCACGTCATAGAAGTGCTTGATGCCCTTTTCCTGCACCCAGGACTTGAGCTTCTGATACATCTTGGCGGCCTTGATGTTCATGGCAGGCACGCTGTGGTCGGGAATAGCAACAATTTTGCTGGGATCGAAGACCTTGTCCATGCCGCGTTCTTCCAGCATTCGCAGGGCCGCCGGGGTGGTGATCTCGTGGCACAGTACCCAGTCGGTGGTGCATTCGATCAGTTGCCCCGGTACGACGTGTTCGTGTCCACTGTGAGCCGCCAGAATCTTTTCCGAAATCGTCATTCCCATATCTATTCCCCCAGTTGGCCTCTGCTGCTTGGCCTTGCTATACGGCTTTGCCGCGTGATCTGCCTAGTGACATAAAAGACCCCCGGACCAATTGGGGTTCCGGGGGCAACAGGTGAACGCAGGGCCAGCGCTCAACGCCCCCAGCGAAGAAGGAGGCCCCATTGGGCGGTTCCATTCATCGTCAGTGCGCTCGGCATGGCCTGAGTGTACCGCCGCGCCGGGATTGGGGCAAGGCAGGTGGGATAGACGGCTTGAGCACTGGGCCGCTCACCAATCTGACCCGGTCTTAATCGTTATGAAGATACCTCAATCTTGCACACGGTCTGCTCATTTAGAGGCTAGAATCCAGAGCGGATATGAAAATTTTCACTCACTTGAAATTGTCAGGCGCAATGCTTGGACTCACGGTACTGCTGACGGCCTGCCCCGGTGGTGGCGATGGCGGCGTGACCCCTCCCCCTCCAGTCATCCTCCCCGGAACTGCACTGGATGCAGGCCGCGTGCAAGGCACGTTACCAGGCTGGACGTTTGGCGCGGGCGAAGTGGCGTTTTATTTGCCTGAAGCAGACAAAATTGTGGACGGCTCACCCGTTGAAATTTCTACAACAGGAGGATTGAATTCTGTGCTGCCCGTCCCTACGGCACTCGGTTCTTATCTGGGAGCCTGCAAGTTGTCCGCTGGGGCGGTAGGCAACGATTTTCAATCTGAACTTGCGATTCCACTGGCCTATAGCTCAGCAGGCGACCTGTTGGGATACATCAACGAAACCACCGCAGCAGGCCTTCCCATAGACCGGATTTTCACGCCTAGCGCAGCCACCCTCAAAGGCATAGCCAGTTGCAACACAACCACCAAACTCGATTTGGATTTGACTCTGACGGCGGGTTGGAACGCGCTGAGCAATGTCCGGACAGTGAGCGGCGGTGTCACGACATTTACGGTTCGGAACATTGCCAGCGACTCACGTGTTCTGTTAGCGCTCGACAAGGCCGACGAAGAAGTGACCGTCATTTTCCCCACTCCCACCTTGCCTACTCTGCGCCCCGGTCAGACCGCCACGTTGCCCGTGCTGCTGTTGCAAACGGGCGGCATCAGCGGTGCGATCACCCTAGAAACTGACGTTCCCGGCGTGACAATTACGCCTGGTACTCTGAATCTGGCTCCATTGACTGCCAATAGCACAGGTAAGGGCGGCCTTGCGGCGGCATCGCTTCAGCCTCAGCGATTGCAAACCAATCTGACGTTTAACGTGGCTGCCGATGCACAGGGTTTTGACGGCACGCTGAATGTGATCGTGAAGCGTGGCGGCCTAGTCGTGGGAACACAACCCCTGCGGGCCACGATCATCGGGCCAAGCTTCGGCTTGGGGTTTGATTCTTCTCAATCCCGACCCGTTCCGCTTTATGTCAACGAGGCGAGCAATGTTGCTGTCGTCGTCTCGCCTTCCAACGGGTTCAGTTCGCCCGTGACTTTGACCCTAGAAAATGCCCCAGCAGGAATCACTGCTGCACCGACTACAGGCACATCCGGCACGGTCAATCTGCCGCTGACCGTCGGGGCCAATGTCGTTCCCGGCGTCTATCCCATTACAGTGGTAGGCACTTCAGGCAATCTTGTCATCAAAACTACGACAGATCTCAAGGTTAATCCCCGCCGCTCTCCGTTGGGACTGGGCATGGTGTCGGCGCTGGCCCTCGCCCCCAATGGAGATTTGTGGGGCGTGCAGGTGGGCAGCACAGGCCCTAGCCTGATTCAGATTCGTGCCGAACAAGTCATCAATAGGTTTCCTATGGGCAGTGGAAACAACGCCGATCAGGTACGCGTCGGGCCAGACGGCAGCGTTTGGGCGCGGGGTACAGGCGGCCTGTACCGATTCGATGGAACAACCGTTCAAAGTTCTGTCGCAGGCGGAGGAATGTTCGGCATCTCCCCCAGCTTCGGAATTGACGCCAATGGCCGCGCTTGGTTCATATGGTTCAACGGCTTCAATACCCCCGAACTGCGCCGCCTCGATCCAGCCACCGGACAAACCACCACGGTAGCGACGGTCAAAATAGCCAATTCAAGCGTTCCCGTGATCAACGACGGCAGCGGTCAATTCGTGGTCTTCGTTGCCACTGACGGCACGTTCGTTCGTGTCAATACAGTCACGGGCGAAAGTGTGGCTTCTGCCGATCCTCTCTTTTTTGCCAGCAGTGGCATGGAAAGCCTGCGCTCATTTACCCTTGACCGTCAGGGCAACATCTGGGCAGCTATCAGCGGGCCAGGAGCCTCACTCAAACGGCTTGACCTCAATGCGATGAATGTGGCACAAAGTGTAAATATCAACGTTGGAGCAAACTCGGTCAATGGCTACAGCCGTGTTGTCGTTGACAATAACCAAACAGCTTGGTTTATCAGCCAGCACACATTGACTCGGTTCGATCTGGCAACTGCCGCTATGAGCATCACCGAAGTCGATTCCGGCGCTGATGATATCCATGGCCTCAGCCTCGCTCCCAGCAGCGGCGCGGCGTATACCTACGGCGCTCAATCCTCGCAACCAACCCCAGAATACTTGCGCCTGAAGAACTGAACACCAACAGGTTGCAAGAGGAACGCCCCGCCATCTCTATCGGCGGGGCGTTCTCCTTTCTCTTCCCTACTCCGCTGTCACCAACTCAAACCCGCCCTTCTTGCCTTCTACCAATCGGGCGAACGCCACATCCGGGTCGTGCGGCGTGCAGATCAGTGCGCCTTGTTCGTACCACTGGGGCAGATACTTGCGCTTGTTTTCCAGGGTAGTCACGGGATACAGGTCATAGCCTGTGATGTAGGGATACGGCGCGTGGGCCAACGTGGGCAGCATGTCGGCGGTATACACCAGGGTTTGGCCGCCGCTGCGCAGAATCACGGCCTGTTGCCCCAGATTATGCCCCGGCACCGGCAACACGCTGAGGCCCGGCAAAAGCTCTTGCTCGCCATCTACAGCGTCGAAGAGGCCCGCATCCAGAAGAGGCTGGAAGGTTTCGGCAATGTAGCTGGCCCGGTTGCGTTCGTGGGTGTGGGTGGCTTCCTGCAACTCGGCGGCCTGCACCACGTAGCGGGCGTTGGGGAACGTGGGATCGCCCAGCAGCGTGGTATTCCGCCCTGCATGGTCAAAATGCAGGTGCGTATTGATGACCATGTGGATGTCGTCGGGCGTCAGGCCCACCGATTCCAGCCCCCGAAACAGCGTTTCATCGCGGTCCAGGGCATAGATTTTTTCAAACTTCTCGTCGCCGCCGTCCCAGAAACCGGTTTCTACAAGAATATTGCGGCCACCCAGGCGGATCAGCAGCGGGTTGATTCTGAGGCG
>JAQBPF010000090.1 GCA_028287665.1 Deinococcus sp.
CCGCCCTCGGCCTTCTGAATGCGGGCAGCGGTGGTCGCCAGTTCGTCCCAGGTTTTGGGCACCTTGGCGTTGTACTTGCTCAGCAGGTCTTTGCGGTAGTACAGGAACTGCGCGTCCGTGAAGGCGGGCATGGCGTACAGTTTGCCGCCCACGCTGGCCGCGTTCACCGGGCCTGCCAGGAAGGCTTTTAGGTACACGTCTTTGTTGGGCACATAGGCGTCCAGCGGCTCGGCCCAACCTGCGGCGGCAAAGGTGGCTGTCCGCACCACATCGATCAAGAAGATGTCGAGGGTGTTGTCTTTGGCGGCCAGGACAGTGGTCAGGTACTGGTTCTGGGCCTCGCTGGTGGCCCCACCCGTCTCGATCTTGATCTTGATGTTCGGATTCTGTTTCTGGAACCGGTCAAAGAGGGGTTGGAAAATTTCGGGGCGCTGCTGGCTGCCCATGAACACGTTCAGGGTGGTGGTGGCGGCGCTGGCAGCAGAACTGAGCAGCAGGGCGGTGGTGAGAGCAAGACGGGTTCGCATCATTGAAGCCTCCAGTACGGGTCATGCTTGACCCCAAATCAGATGACCAAACCTATCAACAATCCGCAGTCTGCGACAGGGGTCACTTGTCACCCCACTGCTTCCCCAGGCCCCAATGGCTGTTCTTACACCAGAGACCGGCTGGCAAAGCGGCCAACAGGTCTGACGCCCCTTTGCGGGGATGGCCGGGTGATGCAAGCAAGGTTGAGAACTCTATATCACACTGCTTCAGGATCACACGGCTTCTGGGTGGGTCAGTCTGTGGCCCACCTCTGAAGCCGCTCCAGACGGATGATGGAAGACGCACACCTCCGGCGCTTGTGTGGAAATCATGGAGTTGGACGCCTGTCATAGTTGTCGCTCCGTTCGAGTCAACTCCCTCGTGTCTTGGTCATTTCACCGCAGCCCAGATCAGAGGTAGGCCAACGCCCAGTCTGTCTTCCCGTGCGCCAGGCCCGCCCGCAACAGCGCCTCTCCATCGGGAGCCGTGTCATGAAAATGAGGCAGGCCCGCCGCCCGCACCTGAAACTCTTCCATCGTCTGCTTTTGCGGCGCGTGAAGGACTTCGGCCACCACGCCTGCCTGCACCCGGTACACCGCCCCGTACACGTTGCCGCGCCGGGCATCCAGCGATACGGCCACCTCTCCGGAGAGCTGCACGCCGTCCGGCCCGCGAACCAGGCCTTCCAGAGTCGGTACGCCCACCACCTCTGCGCCCCAGACCCGTGCCAGCCCCAGCGCGTAGCTCGCACCCACCCGCACGCCCGTATACGATCCCGGCCCCGTGCCGATCACCAGGCGCTCCGCCCGCAGCGGCAAGCCAGCATCCCCAAAGAGCTCGGCCACCGCGCCTGCGACCCGCTCGGCATGGGCGCGGCCCACCTCGGCTGACCAGACCCGCACGCCGCCGGGCCAGGCCAGCGCCAGGGTCAGAAACGGAGTGGCGGTGTCGAGGGCCAGGGTGATGTCAGGAGAGGAGGTCACGGGGGGAATTGTAGGGCGCTGGGGCGGGGAGTGAGGACTGTGGGGGAATTGTCTAAGAGTCTAAAGGTCTAGGGTCTGAGGCAGGGCAATCGCTTCGCTCACTTGCTCCTGAAAGGCTGCGGTTGTTTTCGTTGTTCCCACTGACCACTCCCCACCCACCACTTCCCGGCGCAAAGCGCCTCTATCCCTCCACCGCGTAGGGGAACAGCAGCGTCGCCAGAATCACGGTGCCCACATCAAAGGCCGCCAGGAAGCCCACCCAGGCCGTGACTTCTGGCGTCCAACCTGTTTGCAGCAGCAGGGTGGTGGCTTTGACGGTGGCAATCACCACGGGCACCAAAATGGGAAAGGCCAATGCAGGGAGCAAGGCCTCTCGTGCCCGCAGACTGACCGTGATGCTGCCGTAAAAGGTGGTTCCAGCGGCAAAACCCAGCACGCCCAGCACGGTGAGAAGGGTCAGTGCAGGCCACGGCACAGCCCGCCCCGCACCCGCTGCGCCAAACAGAATCAGGCCCATCGGCACGGCCAGCGCCGCCACCAGCAGCAGCGGCCCCAGCACGCCCAGCAATTTGCCCAGATACAGCGCCCCGTGCGACCCCGGATAGAGGGTGAGTTGCTCCAGCGCCCCGGCTTCCTGCTCCTGTGCGAAGGCCCGCTGAGCGCCCACTGCGGCGGCCAGCGCCAGGGCCGTCCAGACGGCGCCCGAAGCCAACGCCGCCGCCTGATCGTCTGACCGGGTGACGCCCCCAGTGAGGGCCAGCCCCAACACCAGCAGCACCAATCCGGCAAAAAATCCGGTCGCCAGCAGGGCGTCACGGGTGCGGCCTGCCACACGCAGGTCTTTGACGGCCACCGTCAGCACAGTCTGAATGGCAGACCGGAGGGGGGAAACCGTGGAGGGGGGATCGTGAAGCGTGGTCAACCCCTCCCTTTCCACATTCAGTTCACTGCCCATCGTTGTCCTCGGTCAGCTGGCCCGCTGCCAGCCGCAGGGCACGGGGGGCCACCTGCCGCGCCAACTGTGGCTCGTGGGCGGCGATCAGCAGGGTCACGCCGCGTTCAGCCAACTCGCCCAACAGGTCGATGGTCAGCTGGCGTCCGGCGTCGTCCAGATTGGCAAAGGGTTCGTCAATCAGGGTCATCGGGCGGGCCAGCAGATGGGCGCGGGCCAACGCCAACCGCTTCCGCATTCCCGCCGACAAAAAGCGCACCCGCCGCGCCGCCGCCCGTTCCAGCCCGACCCGCCGCAGGGCCGCCGCCGCGTCACCCTTCAGTGCATGCATCTGGAGGGCAAAATTCAGATTCTCCTCGCCCGTCAGGTCGGGGTACAGGCCCGCGTCGACCGGCATCAGGTGCACACACTCTCGCACGGCCCGCCCGTCGCGCAGATCGAAGCCCAGAACCCGGCCTTCCCCGCGGGTGGGTTTCAGGCCAGAAGAAATCAGGCGCAGCAGCGTGGTTTTGCCCGCACCGTTCTCCCCCAGCAGGGTCACGCCGCTTCCGGTGGGAATGTCCAGATCCAGCCCCCGCAAGATGACCTCGCGGCCCAGACGGAGCCAGATTCCGCGCAACTGGACGGCGTGGGGAAGGGCGGAAGGCGGATCGTGGAGTCTGGACAGGGCGGCGCTAGACATTCTGCCCCTGCGTGCCCATGAGCCAGAAAGGCAACGGCTCCAGATCTGCCTTCACGCCCCACGCTCCAGCCACTGCGATCTTCAAACTCTCAACCATTCCGGCATCACTCCGTAAAAAAATGTGGCCAGCCGCGTAAATTGCCCGGTGACCATCAGCAGGCCCACGGCGACCAGAATGCCGCCGCCCACACGCTCAAAAATGCCGGAGTAGCGGTTGAGGCGGCGCAGATTCAGGCGGTTCCAGAGCAGGGCGGCCAGCAGGAACGGCACGGCGAGGCCCAGGGTATACGCGCCCAGCAGGCCCACGCCCTGGCCCAGGCTGGCGCTGCTGGCCGCCAGACCCAGAATGCTGCCCAGTGCGGGGCCCAGGCAGGGGCTCCAGCCAAAGGCGAAGGCCGCCCCCAGCGCCACCGGGCCGTAGCCGCCTGCATCGGCCAGCGCACGGGTATCACGCATCAGGAAAGGCAGGCGCACCACGCCCAGCATCACCAGACCAAAAAAGATGATCAGCACGGCGGCCAGCTGTCCCAGCAGAATTTTGTGCGGCGCAAGAACCGCGCCGAGGCTGCTGGCCGTGGCTCCGAGCGCAATGAAGACCAGCCCGAAGCCCAGGATGAAGCCCAGCGCCCGCAGCAGGGGAGAGCGTGCGCCGCCGATGACTCCCAGATAACTGGGCACCAGCGGCAGCACGCAGGGACTGAGAAACGAGAACAGCCCCGCCAGAAACGCCACCGTGACCGTAGGGGCAGACAGGCCGGAAGTCAACATGGGGGCAGTTTAGCGGGCAGCGGGTGGGCAGGGCGTCCCGGTTTGGGGTGGCGTGCTGAAGCTGTGAGCCGAATCTCCAGGTCTGTTCCCAGAATTCAGAACCAAAACTCCGAATTTCTCTGTTTCTCTGCTCGGCGTCGTTGCCGTGTTTCGAGCGGTCCTTACGGTCTCTCTGCGCTTCCCCACTCTCCCTGAAACGTGCCTTCCCAGGCATTCAGCACGCGCCCGCCCTGCACCAGCAGTACCGTCGGATAGGCTCCGACTTTTAATTTGCGGGCAAAGGTGGTGGCTTCTGCGCCGCGCCACGGGTTGATACCTGCGGGGGCAGGAGCGGGGGTGTCTTCGGCATTCACAGCCCTCACGGGCAATCCGCTGTCCAGTACGGCCTGCCACAGGTCGCCCAGATCGCCGCAATCGTGCGAATACACCACGACCACTTCACGGTCAGCGGCACTTGTCCAAGGGTGAGGCGGCAGCGTTTCGCCCAGGCGCACGCGGGCGTCGGCCTGCCCCGAGCCCAGGGTCAGCAGAAGAGTCAGCAGCGGGGCGTGGCGCATGGGAGCCATCTTGCCCCAGGCCCGCCGCGCCTGCGTGACCACTCCATGAGAGTGGCGGCCCACCATAATTTCGGGGACCGCCAACGTGCAACAACTAGATTCTCCAACTGTTCCAACGTTTATCTGCTGGCGCTAGGGCGCGGTCGGCTCCAGCGTGCTGGACT
>JAQBPF010000112.1 GCA_028287665.1 Deinococcus sp.
AGTGTGCAGCCCAGCACGGTGCGCGTCGTGGCGGCCCCCGAACTGCTGGGGCGCCTGCGTGAAGCGGCGGGCACCGTGGCCTACCGCGTGGGCACCTACACCGCGCCCGTTACCCTGCGGATTCCAGCTGGAGCCCAGGCCTTGGAGGATGTCAGCGTGCGCCTCACGGTGGAGCGGGTCGCTCCGGCTCCGGCGGCCCGTGTGCCCACCCGCCAGGGCACCACTGAGGGCGGCGCAGTTGTCAATGGGTCTGCGCCCTGAGGTCAACCTCTGCTGGGCGGCTTCTCAATTCAGCTCCTAGAATATCCAACTTCCAGAATGCTGGAAACGATTCCACATTTTGCGTCAGCTTGTCTACCCGAGGGTGACGTATACTTGCGGCATGGTGTGGAGTCTGGTCCACATGCGCGCATGATTGCCGCACTGCCCCAACCGCGTCATCCCCTCGCCGATCTGGTCGGGTGGGAGGACCGCGTCCGTCTGATGGTGCGCCCCAAGCGTTACCAGCACGTCCTGCGCGTTGCAGAACTCGCTTGCCAAATTGCCTGTGCCAATGGTCTGGATGAATCGCGGGCGTATGCCGCGGGCATTCTGCACGATATCGCCCGCGACCTGCCCGACGCTGAACTGTTGCGGCTTGCTCCACCCGAACATCCCATAGACGCCGCGCACCCCCTGGCCCTGCATGGCCGCGCCGCCCGCACGCTGCTGGAACGCTGGGGCTACCGCGACACTGTGGTGCTGGAAGCGGTCGAAGACCACACCACGGGTCCACGCGGCGGTAACCCTGTGTCGGCCTGCGTCTACGTGGCCGATGTCTCGGAACCCGGGCGCGGCGTCAACGAAGACATTCGCCAGTTGGCCCTGCGTGATCTGGACGCGGCGCTGCACCGGGCCATCGCCTCCAAGGTCACCTACCTTCAGGGGCGGGGCATTCAGGTGCATCCCCGCACGCTTCAGGCCTACTACGCCCTGCCGCTGGTGCGCGTGGATCACGGCTGTAACGCCCCTGAAGACAGCGCTGCCGACCCTCTGATGTCTGAGGCCCCCGCGCCCCGGCTTTCTCTGCGCCGTATTCCATCCTCGTGAGGACGGCTCTGCTTACCGTATGGTCCGGAACAGCGCCTCCGCTCTGCACTGACTATTCTGCCGGGTGTGAGTCTGTTGTTCTTTAAGCCTGCGCTTGACGCTGCCGCGCCTGATCCGGTCAATCCCCGCCCGCTGGCCCGCCTGAGGGCGATGCAGGCTTTTGGCCTGTCTTTGGCGGCTCTGGCTCTGGGCGGCGTGGCCGTGCTGAGTTCACCGGGAGCGTCCACTCCAGCCACTGCACTGGTGGCAGGCAGCGCTCCGCACTTCACGTTGCTGCTGGCTGGCAAAGACGTCGTGTACTGCTATTACCGCCAGCCCTGCAAAAATCAGGATCAGCGCGTGGGCATTATTCAGCCGCCCAACACCGATACCCTGATGCTGGTCAAGGTGGATGCTGGCCGGGTCAGTGTGCTGAACATTCCCCGCGATACCAACGTGGGCGAGTACAACTACCGGGGATCGCCCGCTGCCCAGAAGGTCAACAGCCGCTACTGGGCCGAGGGGCCAGAGGGTCTGACCCGCGCCGTGGAGGAAATTACAGGCGAGCGTGTGGACGCCTACGTGATTGTCAGGACCGAATACGTAGCCCGCGTGATCGATGCGTTGGGCGGCCTGGACGTGACGGTGCCCAAGGGCGGGATCGAGTGGGTAGATCAGGCGGCGGGGGTCAACCTGAAGCTGGATGCCGGAAACCACCACCTGGACGGTGAAACGGGGGTGTTGTTCCTGCGGGTCCGCAAGGGCTTCGGTGATGACTGGGGCCGGATCGATCACCAGAAACAGGCCCTGACGCAACTGGCGGCCCGCCTGAAATCTGCCAAAGGACTGGCAGCGCTGCCCACCATCCTGGGCGGCATCGGCAACGGCGTAGAAACCAATGCCGACCCCAACCTGTTGCCCACCCTGCTGCCCTATCTGCCTCAGCTCAAGCTGACCTTCGCCACTTTGCCGACCGATGAGATTCGCGGGTCGTTTAATCTGGCCGTGAACCGGGAACGGCTGGCACAGGTATGGGGAACTTCTGCGCCGGGCCTGCTGGCGGCGGGCAATGAACGAAGGGTCAGTGTTCAGATAGAGGATGCCAGCGGAGCCGCCCTGGGGCCCCGTTTGGCGCGTGCTCTGGCGGCGCTGGGTTACGATAAGGTCAGTACATACACCGTGCCAGACAGCCCCGAAGCCAGTCAGGTGTTTACGGGCAGCGACGTGGGGGCCGCCAGCGAATTGGCCGATACACTGGGGTTGCCAAGACTGCAAGGTGAGCGTTTCCCCGTAGAGGCAGGGGAAATCGGTATTCTGCTGGGAACGGACGCCCGCGAGACCCTCGCGGCACTGAATGCGTACCCGGATGGCCCCGCCCAGATCAGCCCCGATTCGGGCGAATCCGATCAGAGCGGCACGGGCCAGACCGGAGCAAGCCAGACCGGAGCAAATCAGATCAACCCTGTGCCCCTTTTGGCGGCACACAGCACCACGGAGAATCCATGAACTCAGCACCAGAAAACCAGACTGCATCCCGCGTCAAGAACCAACTCCGCGCCATCGTGGACGCCGCCCGCGAACGCCGCGCCGAAGACGTCGTGGTCCTTGACCTCACCGACGTTTCTTCGACCCTCGAGTACTTCATCATCTGCACCGCCAGCGCGGGCTTGCAGCTCAACGCCATTCAGGAAAACGTACGTCAGAAGGCGCAGGAAGCCGGGCTGCCCCGTCCCAGCGTCGAAGGCCCCAGCGAGCGCTGGCTGCTGCTGGCCTTTGGCGGCGGCATCGTGGTGCACATCATGACCAAAGACGCCCGCGAGTACTACGACCTCGAAGGCCTCTGGAGCGACGCCCGCAAGCTGGAATTTGCCGAAGCGCCCCGTGACCCCGAAGCCAACGTGACCGAAACGACCCAGGCCGACTAAGCCTTAACCTCTGCCTGTCTGGCCTGTACGCCCATGTTGCCCTGTGTTCTGAGGGGGCAGCGCAGGCGTGCGGGCCTTTTTTGGGCGCCTTCCACTCACACTGCTGCCCAACTGTTCTGCTTGACCTGACACCCGCCTGACCTGACACGGCAGAATGAGGGGAATGAGCCACGTGGTTGTGATTGAGGATGAGGGCACAGTGCGCGACGTGCTGCGCTTTCATCTGGAACGGGCGGGTCTGCGCGTCACGGCTTTTGAATCGACACGCGGCACTGAGGAAGCGCTGGCTCAGGCCGACGCCTTGGTGCTGGACTGGATGCTGCCGGGAGAAAGCGGGCTGGGATTCCTGCGGCGGTTGCGGAGCGATCCGGAATTGCGGCGCATGCCCGTGCTGATGCTGACGGCCCGCGCCGCAGAAGCCGAACGGGTCGAAGGGCTGGAATCGGGAGCAGACGATTACCTGACCAAACCCTTCAGCGCCGCAGAACTGGTGGCGCGGGTGCGGGCTCTGCTGCGCCGTACCCTGCCCGATACACCTCAGACCCTCACCAATGGCCCGCTGACCGTGGACATCAGCGCTGCCGAGGCCCGCATGGACAGCAAACGCCTGAATCTGACCCGCCGTGAGTTTGATCTGCTGGCATTCCTGACGCAGCACGCGGGCCGGGTCTATTCGCGCACTGAACTGCTGGACCGGGTGTGGGGCGCAGATTTCCTGGGTGGAGAGCGCACTGTGGATCAGCACGTTACCCAGCTCCGGGCGCACCTGGGCGACGATCCCACCCGGCCCGACTTTCTGGAAACGGTGCGCGGCAAAGGCTACCGGATGCGCCCGTGGACCGACGCCGCATGACCCCGCAGGCCCCCAAAGAGGGAACGTCTATGCAGGGCGATTCCATACAGCGTGATTCGACCCAGCACGATTCGACACGGGGCGCATGGCTGGACGCTCTGCCGCAGGCCGTGCTGCTGATTGAAGCAGGCAACGTGACCCGCGTGAATGCAGCGGCGGCCCGCCTGTGGGGTGTGCCGCAGGACCGCGCTGCTGGACGCCCGGTGCTGGAAATCGTGCGGCGGCACACGCTGGAAGCCCTGGCAGAGCGCGGCGGAGAGATGGAACTGGAAGTCAGCGGGCGCACCCTCCGCTGCACCGCGACCCGGCAGGGCACTCACAGCGCCCTGATCGTCGAAGACGTGACCGAGCACCGACGCCGCGAGGCCGAACTGCGCGAGGCAACGGCGGTGCTGTCTCATGAATTCCGGACCCCGGTGGCGGCCCTGCGCGGCGTGCTGGAAGCCCTGGAATACGATATGCCCACCGATCTGGCCCAGAACTTTGTGCGGCAGGGCTTGCAGGAAACGGAACGCCTGGCCCGCCTGGTCGAGGACCTCGCCGTGGGGTTTCGGCCCACCCGTGCCCGGACCCTGCCTCTGGCCGAGGCCTTTGCGCGCGCCGAACGGCTGCTGGGCACAGACCTGAGTGCGCGGCAGGCCACCCTGACCTTTGGGCAGGATCATCTGGTGAGGGCCGACCCCGACAAGTTGCTGCAGGTGCTGCTGAACCTGATCGAGAATGCCCTCAAATACGGCCCCAACGGGCAGCCCATCCACGTCCGGACCGCCGAGCGCGGCACCTGGATAGAGGTAGCGGTGCTGGATTCCGGCCCCGCGATCTCGGACACCGAAAATCTGTTTCGCGCCCACACCCGTGGGCAGGGAGCCACCGGGCAGGGCAGCGGAATGGGCCTGTATATCGTCCGGAGCATCGTGCATGGCTGGGGCGGGCAGGCCTGGGCCGAGCGCGAGGGCCAGCACAACGCCTTTTGCTTTACCCTGCCGGGGGTGGCTGGCCTGGGATGATGGTTGTTGTGTGCAGTTGGTGTGTCCTGACGCTGCCCTGACCCGCCCTCCTCCGCCAGATGGTACGTTTTCTCTCATCTGGCGGTTCAGGTGCTGGTCTGATCCGCTGTAACGGTGCAGCCCCCCGCTGCCTTTGTCCCCCCATTCTTCCGGCAGGTTGGCCCCCGGAATGCTGCTCAGGAGTTCCCCTATGCGTGAAGCCCTCGAATCCGACTTGCGTGCTGTACTGAACGGCGCACTGAATATGCTGGGCACGGTGGAGCGTATGCTGCCCGTGGCCGCCGACATCCTGCTGCACGAGCGCACCGAGCGCCTCGAAGAAATCCGCGCTCTGGACCGTGAGGTAGACGCCCAGGAAGCCCAGATCGAGGCCGAATGCCTGCGGATCATTGCCCTGCATCAGCCGGTGGCCCGCGACCTGCGGATGGTGGCCTTGATTCTCAAAAGCCTCAGTGACATTGAGCGGATGGGCGATTACACCGTGCACGTGGCCAAAGACGGCGCAGAATTGGCGCAGGCCCCGGCCCTCAAGCGCTACGTCAATCTGGCCCGGATGCTGGAACGCCTGGGCGAAATGAGCCACAACCTCCGCACCGCCCTGGCCGACCGCGACGTGACCCGCGCCGAGGCCACCATTGGCATGGACGATGAGGTTGACGAGTTGTACGAGCAGATTCAGCGCGAACTGGTGACCTACATGCTTGAAGACCCGCGCAATATCAGCAAGGCGCTGATGCTGATGCGCGTGGGCCGCAGCCTGGAGCGCGTCGGTGATCACATGGAAAACATTGCTGAGCGCGTGCGGTACTGGGTCACGGGTCAGCGCGAAGCCTGAGCCGGGCCAGATCAGTCCATCCTCATTTCGCCGCCCTTGATGGGGCGGTGTTTCATTGGCTGGGCTATCCAGATTCAGGGGCGTTCCGGCAAGGTCCGCAGGGCGGCGGCCACCTGCGGCCCACCCCACCCCAGCAGGCCCACCGCCTGAGTAGGCGAGAGCCACAGGCGGGTCAGGGTGCGGCCTGTGGCGGGGTCGGGTCCACACGGCTCCTCTGCCTCCAGACGGGCGGCGAAGCGCAACTGTGCGCTGGGCTGGCCTCCAAACCACAGGTCGTCGCCGTCCACACGCTGATAGCCGAGGTATCTCACTTCTGTCACGGTCACGCGGGCTTCTTCCCAGACCTCGCGCATCAGCGTTTGTCGCCAGCTTTCTCCAGCTTCAGGCTTGCCGCCGGGCAGGGTGGCTTGAAGGCCGTCCTGCAAGACCAGCACATTGTTGGAGGCATTCAGAATCCAGGCGTACACCTG
>JAQBPF010000446.1 GCA_028287665.1 Deinococcus sp.
ATGGTGGTGCTGTCAGAAGCGCTGTACCGGGGGGCGACGATCAGCGCTGGGGTGCCGTATCACCGGGGGTAATACGTGACTGGGTAGTAGTGAGTGGTCAGTGGAAAAAGATCAAGGGCACGAGGAATATCTGCTTCCCCTGTGCCCTTGACCTTTCCACTCACTACTGACCACTTACCACTGACAGTTTTTAAACTCCCTGCACCTCAAATTTCAGCCCCAATCCTTCCACTTCCGCATTCGGATCGCGTCCGGCCACCAATGCGTAGGCGGCCCGTTCAGGCGTCAGGTAGGTGTCCATTACGCGGCGCAGGTCATCCAGCGTCACGGCCAGCAGGCGGACCTTGAAGGCTTCCTGCACTTCGGGCGTGAATCCGGCCTGATCGCCGTAAAAGCGCAGTCGGCCCACCGTGTCGGGGCTGGTGAGGGGGTCCAGGATTTTGCTGGCGGTCAGAATCGCCTCGGTCAGTTCACGCTCGCCCAGCGGCGTATCGAGGAAGGCGCGGGCGTCGCGGAACACCTGATAGGTGCGGGCAATGTGCGGGTCGCGGTAACTGGTCATGGAGAACACGCCCGCCCGCGTGTCGAAGCCTGCGCCGCCGCCGTATGCGCCGCCCTTCTCGCGGATTTCCTTGAGCATGTACTCGCTCCTCAGCAGGCGCGAGAGCACCAGCAGCGCGGGGCTGTCGGGGTGCGTGTAGGGCACCGTGGGGTAGGCGATGGCGTTGAAGGCCACCGGGGAATCGGTGGTGCGGGCCTGCGGGCCAGAGGTGAGCGGGGCCAGCGCGGGGTGTCCGGTGGGGGCGTCGCCCGTAAACAGGCTGGTGATGGGCTGCACGTCCAGGCCGATGTCGCCTGGGGTGGCGGTCAGGCAAATCAGCGGAAGTCCCTGCGTGATCAGGGCGCGGAGTTGAGCGAATTGACCCAGCAGGGCGTCGATACGGGCGTCCAGACCTTCTGCACCTGATTCACCTTCCGGGCCTTCCACGACGGCTTTCAACGTTGCCAACGAGGTCAGACCGCCAAAGCGTTCCTCCAGCACGGCGGCGGCGCTGACCTGTGCCGAGGCGAGGCGGTCGGCGTAGGCACTGCCCGACCCCACCACGCTGGCTTTCATGCCCGACAGCCGCTGCTCCAGCAGTTGGCGGGTGCGTTCGCGGGTAAATTCCGGGGCAGAGATCAGATCGTGCAGCACGCCCACGAGTGCGCCGCCGTTGCGGGCCAGCGCCTTGCCGCTGAAGGTGACCGCCAGGCGCACGGCGCTCAGGTCGTCGGGAGCAGTGCCCACACCTGCGCTGGCGCTCACGCCGCCTGTCACAGCTTCAATCCGGCGCGACAGGTCGGCATAATCCTGCCCAGCCGCCCCGCTGCGGGTGACTGCGTAGGTGTAGAGCGGCAGCACGTCCAGCAGGTCAGCGGGCACGTCAGGCAACCGGATCTGCACATCCAGGTAGGTCAGGCCGCCCGTGGGCTGGGGCACACGGCCCACCAGGGCGCGGCCTTCCTGCGCCACTGAGTATTCGGGGCGCTGCACACCGGGGGTCACGTCGCTCAGGGCCAGCGTGGGCAACACGTTGGGATCGGATTCCTGCGCCTGAAGCGACTGGAGTTGCAGGCTCTCCCGCACAATTCGGGCGCGGTCTTCATCGGTGAAGTCCTTACTGAGGCGCTCCACCAGTTCACGTTCGGCCTGCTCAGCCTGCGACGCCAGCAGCGGATCGGGCGTGACCACCATCGTGACGCGGTGGGGCAGCGTCAGGAGTTCTTCCAGCATGGTCTCAAAGACGCGCTTGCCACTGTCCAGGTCAGCCCGCAGGCTGTTCAGTTCGGCATCCAGCCGCAGACCCGTGACGGGGTCGCCGCCGTACAGCCAGGGCCCCAGCAGACGGAACATGACCTGCAGGCCATACGGATAGCCGCTGTTGCTGACTTCCTTTTGACCGATCTCGAATTGGTGCAGGCTGCTGGCGATCAGGTCGGCGGGAATACCGTCACGGGCAATGGCCGCCAGCGTGTCCAGCACCAGTTTCTCGACTTCGGCGGCCTTGCCTGCACTCAGTCCCTTGAGGCCCACCGCGAACGCGCCCTCGCGGAAGGAATCGCGGTAGCCGGTCAGGTCAGCCAGCGCCGAGCCGATGCCCGATTCGATCAGCGGGCGGGTCAGCGGCGCGGCGGGGTTGCCCAGCAGCACGTCGCTCAGCACGCTCCAGCGCAGGTTGAGGTCAGGGTTGCTGGAGCGGCCCAGTTTCCAGGCCAGCAGCACCTGTCCGCCGCGCTCCACATCCGAACCCGGATAGGTCACGTCCACGCGGCGCGGTTCGGCAAAGTCGGGCTGATCGGGCACGCTCACGTCCAGCGATTGCGGCGCGAAGCGGGCCATGACATGCGACTCAATTTCGTTCAGCACTCGGGCCAGATCCTGATTGCCGTAGGTGAAGAAAAAGGCGTTGCTGGGGTGGTAATGCGCCGCGTGGAAGGAGCGCAGGCCTTCGTAGGTCAGGTTGGGAATGTCGTTCGGCTCGCCGCCGCTGTTGACGGCGTAGGTCAGGTCGGGATACAGCGCCTTGCCCAGCGAGCGCCACATCACCGAACCCGCGCCCGCCATCGCGCCCTTCATTTCGTTGTACACCACGCCCTGCAACTTCAGCGTGCTGGTCGGGTCATCCAGCTTCTCGAACTCGAAGCGGTGGCCGTCCTGCCGGAAGGATTCGTAGCGCAGCAGGGGGAAAAAGGTGGCGTCAAGGTAGACCGACAGCAAGTTGAAATAGTCCTGCACATTACGCGTGCTGAACGGGTAGGTCGTCCAGTCGTTGGCGGTCATGGCGTTCATGAAGGTATTCAGGCTGCGCGGGGCCATCGCAAAAAAGGGATCGGGCACCGGGTATTTCTGGCTGCCCATCAGGGCCACGTGTTCCAGAATGTGCGCCACACCCGTGCTGTCCTTGGGCACGGTGGGAAAGGTGACGCCGAAGGCCAGGTTGTCGTCTTCACGAATCACGTGGGCGTGGCGTGCACCGAGTTCATGGCGCAGCAGCACCAGCGTTCCCTGCATTTCCGGTAACTGTTCGACGCGCTCTACGGTATACCGCCCCAACTGCGTACCCACATCAGGGGCCGCTGCCTTGGTTATCTGCATAGTCATACGGCAAAGTCTAGCGCCGGAAAAGGACCGTGAACGTGGGGGTCATGGCCAGTGCAGTTGCCCCGGTCCTCCCGTTCTCCTCATCTTCCAGACCACCGCGCTTACGTTTTCCCCATCTGCCTACCCGACTTGCCCAGTACACTGCCCCCATGCAAGTTCGGCCTTTCCCGATGCGCGCGCAGCGGCGGCGTGCTCCAAGAGCAGTCTGGCCCTTTCTCACGGCGGCGCTGCTGGGAATGGGGGCGCTGAGTGCCTGCGGCAGCAGCACAGACGGCACCACCACCAGTACGGCAGATCCCCTGACCTTTACCAACACCACCTTGCCGGTGGGCTACGTGGCGGAGGCATACGAAGCGCCTCTGGTGGTCACGGGCGGCACCGGGCCATACGGCTTCCGGGTCGCAGCAGGCAGCCTGCCCCCGGGCGTTTCGCTGAGTGGGGGGCGGCTGGTGGGCAAACCGACCAAGACCGGGGCCTACAAATTCACGCTGGAAACCAATGACGCGGGCCTGAGAAGCAAGGTGCAGGAATACACCCTGAACGTGAACGACCTGCCCCCGCTGGCCCTGGCTCCCACCCTGCCCACCGGAGAAATTCGGGGCGAAACGCGGGTGCCGATCACCATTGCCGGGCCGCGTGCTGTGCGGGCCGCCCGCATGATGTGGACCCTGCCCAAAGGCGTGACCGTCACCCGCGTGCAACCCGGCGAAAACGGCGGCGTGCTGTTCTGGCAGCAGACCGGGCAGACCCTCAGCGTCAGTGTGGGCTTTAAAACCATTCCGCGTGCAGGCGCACGGGTGATGCTGGTGAGCATCAAACCCAGCGGCCCCGTGACCCTCAGCGCCACCGGACTGAACTTTGAGGCCCGCGACGGCACCGGCAAATTGCTGGCACAACAGGGCATGCCCAATGTGCCGGGAGCGGCGGCACCAGCAGGCACGCCCAGTAGCAGCACCCCCAGGACTGGAGTTCCGGCCAGCACTACGACGCCTGCCACTACCCAGCCTGCCACGGCGACTCCGGCCACAAGCACGCCCAGCACAAGCCCGGCCACCCCTGCCCCAGCCCCTGATCCCACGCTGCCGCTGCCCACACCTGTAGAACCTGATCCCACCCCGCCCGAATCGCCCACACCCGGCCCCGGCACACAGCTTCCGCCCCGCCTTCTTCCCACCGGCGGCCAGGCATGAAGCGGGCACGGTTTTTGGTGGCAATGACGGCAGCGC
>JAQBPF010000135.1 GCA_028287665.1 Deinococcus sp.
CTGGCTGCGCAGGGGTCCAGCGCCCTCCAGTCTTCCCCCAGTTCAGAGCTCATCCTTGTGCGTCTGGCCACAAGTCCTTGACCTTTAGGCTTGTGAGACAGGCGTGACGCACGTTCTGGTACGGTAACAGCATGAAGGTGCTGAGGCTTGAACCAGACGGGGGAAGTGTTCACCCCGGCCCTTCGGCACAACGGTCCACAGATGAAAGGGCGGAGCGGCGGACACTGAAGCCGTTCCAGACGGCGAGGTGGATTTTCACTTGATCCAGACACCGGGTGACTTGTCGGGAACTCAGCAGAACATCCCCAGCCGCAGTCCTACCGTCCGTGCGGCGGAGAACCGGCCATGAACCAGACGCCGCCGCCGTCTATGACGGCCCTGAGAGACAAACTTCAGGAACTCCACCATCAGATCCAGGTGTCCCAGGACGCAGCTGCGCAGGCCATGCTGCACCGTGAGGCCGTCTATGTGGCCCTCGACATCGGCGATACGGTGGTGGCCCTGACGCACGCCCTGGCCTGCCTTGATCTGGCCAAAGCGTGCCAGGACCTGAACCTCCAGACCAAAGCGCATGTGGCTGTTGCCATCGTGCAGGCCGAGGGCTATGACGATCTGGGCGCCGCAGACCATTTCCGGCACGCCGAGGACCTGGCCAAGGCCGCCGGAGATCACCGGGGAGTGGCCCTGGTCGCCGTCAATGCCTCTCATTATCAGATGGAGCGCGGTGAATACCTGGCCGCCGCCACCCAGCTTGGCGCCCTGTTTCACCCCCTCTATCTGGGCGTGATGAAGCAGCCTGATTCCGGCGAACTCCGGCAGGTCTTCCACATCAATTATGTGGTCAGCGCCTCCGAAGCCCTCATGCGCCATGCGCCACAGATCGCTGACCTGGAGCAGTGGGGCCAGCGGCTGAGCGCGTCTGCCCAGGAACTTCAGACCCTGAACGCCAACCGGACCGGGCTCACCAATGCCCTGCATACGCTGGACGTGCTGGACGCCCTGATGCGTTACGCCCTGTGGCAAGGCGACCTGCCCACTGCACAGCAGTGTGCAGATGAGTTCGTTCAGGTGTCTCAGCGCGTGGGCAGCACGGTTCTGCATGGCCGGGCCCTGCTCAACCGCAGCCGGGTCAGGGCGCAGACGCTGCAGTGGGAGGGGGCGATTCAGGATGCCGAGGCCGCCATCGCTCAGTTCGAGACCGGACAGCATGACCTGTGGGCGGTTCGTGGCCGGGCAGCGCTGGCCGAAGCGTATGCCCAGACCCAGCGGTTTCGGGAGGCCTTTGAAACGCAGCGGGAAGTGACCGAACAGGTCGAGTCGCTTTACCGGCAATACCACCAGCAACGGGCCTTGCTGGGGCAAATCACGCAGCAGGCCCGGGAGGCCGAGGTGCGTGCAACAGCGTTTGCAGAAGCGGCGCTGCAAGATTCGCTGACCGGCATTCCCAACCGGGCCTACGCGATGCAGCTCCTGGCCCAGCTGCATGGCCGCGCCCAGCAGGGCTACAGCAGCGCCATCGCCCTGGTCGATCTGGATCACTTCAAACAGGTCAATGACACCTCGGGCCATGCGGTGGGTGATCTGGTGCTGACGCGGGTGGCGCAGGCCCTGAATGCTGGGGTCCGGTCCGTGGACAGCGTGGCCCGCTTTGGTGGTGAGGAATTCGTGGTCATTCTGATGGGCGTGACGCTGGCCGAGGCCCAGGACTCCTGCGAGCGCCTCAGGCGGGTCCTGAATGACCTGGACTGGGATGACGTGGTGCCTGGACTCAGAACATCAGCCAGTTTCGGCCTCGCCATGCTGAACGGGCACCGCGACCTCAAAGCCACACTGCACGCAGCAGACCAAGCCCTGTACCTGGCAAAAGCATTCGGACGCAACGTGGTCCGAACAGAATATCACCGCCCAGACCGCGTGATTGAACCGAGCTGAGGCGCAGCAGGGGTTGTTCCCCGCTCAAGGCGGAAAGCGGCAGACCCCATTGACTCCACTCAATTCGTCCTCAAGCGTGGGTGAACGATCGTTCACGGCCAGCCCACCTGTGGGACGACCAGTGGAACCAGTTCGCCGCCTCGCTCATGACGGGTGCGCCGGAAGTCCATCAGGTCAGCGGGACCGCCATCTCCTTCAACGATCAGGTCAGCACGCCAGGCCGGGCTCAACGGCTGGGCCGGGTACTTCTTCTGCACCCCTGGCAAGGACGTAAACGCCAGCACCCGCACCAAGAAAGAGGTGCTGCCGGAACTGACGGCGAACTTGTCTGGCGCAGGTGGGCCTTTCGAGCGTGAAGCACGCTGGGACCGCTCCAGTGCGGCAAAACAGCGGGAAGTCAGCGGACAGGTGACCGTCGCCAGCGGCCCCGTGGGTGGCCGGGTCGTGCAGTTGCTTGACGAGAGTGGCCAGGAAGTGGACCGAAGACCGACCGTCAGGGCCGCTACGGATTCATGCGGCTGTCGCTGGGCACAGTACAGCTCAAAGTCGGCGGTGTCACCGACCTCAAGGTCACGCCCCAAGTTGGAACGGTCATGCTGCTCTCCCCACTGCTTTGCCCTGAGCTTGTCCCTTCCCCTGTTCGCGCTCCTCGTTTACGGTTCACTGGCCGCCAGGTCCATCCGGGGTGGTGTGGCCTGCACTTGTCCACCGGGAGTCAGAAGGTCCGTGACTCCCTTGGAAACGCTTGACGCACTGAGGATGCACTGAGGCGCGTGCCCTGCTGGGTTGAGCAGCGGGTTATCCGGACTCCCGTTGAATCCGGTCGTGCTGGGACTTGATCGGACTCCGGACAACCTGCCGCCCGTGCCCCCTGATTCAGGATCAACGGCTCCCAGATGCTCGGCGTTCCTGACGATACGCTGCCGTTTGCAGCGTTTCGAGCAGGTGCGGCACCAGCACCAGATACCACACCCAGGGCCGCAGGATCATTTATTTTAGGGTGGTCATGCGGATCAGAAGCGGCCAGGGGCGGCCCAAGCGGATGTCACGGCTGTACTAACGCCCCACATGCAGGTGCAGATTCCCAGGGCGTACAGGCTCAGGCCGATGAACACCGCCGCCGCTGCCCCGGAGTCGAGCGGGTCCGCTGGGCGGTGGATCAGCATCTCGTGGACCACGTCGCCTGCCAGCATCCCCAAAACCAGGGCGACGACGCCAAACAGCAGCAGCAGCAAGATAGCGGCGGT
>JAQBPF010000201.1 GCA_028287665.1 Deinococcus sp.
AAAGGGGTTCGCAAGAGAACGTGGCCCACCAAAGGCGTCACGCCCTTGGTCACCTTGCCCGCAAACTGAGAGAAGCGGTCGACCATTGGTGCGGTCCCCTCAGGCGAGAGATTTTTTCAGAACACCAAGAGAGGCGCGATCCGAACTGGGGATGTGGTTGAGTTCTTCCTTCACTTGTTGCGTCACCTTCCGGGGAAGACGGTCGTGGTGCTGGATCATGCCAGCATTCATCGAGCCAAATCAGTCCAGACGTTCGTGGAGGGCCACGAACGTCTATCTCTGGTGTATTTGCCACCGTATGCCCCAGAACTCAACCCCACCTTATTGGTGTGGGCCTACGTCAAACGCAATACCTTAGGGAATTTCTGTGCCCGCACGGTGGTGGCCTGAAAAGAAAAGTTGATTGCAGCATGGCAGCGTGTCCGGTACATCAACCTTCCGCAGAGCCTTATGGATGCAAACCTACACCGCAATCAATAGCTTTAGTTTTAGCCCTTCTGCACGCGTTCTGTTGCAAGTTCTGCCTGGGGATGCTGGAACCAGTGCAGCATCAGGCCCAGGACCACAAGGCTGTACAGGCTCAGCAGCACGAACAGGGCCATGCCCGGCTGGGTCGCGTGGGCATAGGCGCCCACAAGCTGCATCAGGATCAGTACCAGCAATACGCGGGGGCGACGCTCGGGAAAACGGGTATAGGCATAGACGCCTGCAATAACGCTAAACAACAAGGGCAACGCGAGGGCGTTAAGCATCTCTTGATCCATACCTCATTTTGTAGGGTGCTCTGTTCCAAGAACGTCACAAAAGAACAGGTTCTTTAGACAACCTCTTAATACGTTGGGCACGGTGTTAAATACATCACGTCAATTGATAGTGCCGAAGCTTGGCTGGGTCTACCGAGTGGTGGCGCAGTGAGGCCACATCCAACCAGCCGTCTTCAAAAGGAATGGGCTGATTCAGTAGATCGTCCTGAAGCTTTAGAACAAAACTGAGTTCACACGGCTCTGTGACCTCGGCCTGCGTAGACAGCAGAGCGGCGTGAACCGTGCCCAGGCCTGTGCTGGCCTGCGAGCCCACCATGCCGCGTTTGCCTGCGGCTGTTGCTGCCTTCAGCATCGCCAGACCATCGGTAAAGCCGTTGCGGGCTGTTTTGACATTCAGGATGTCGAAGGTATCGAAGTCCAGTTCCCGCGTCAGATCGGCGGGTGTGAAGCAGGAATCGTCGGCCACGATAGGCAGGAGGTGGCGGGCCTGCAACTCCATCCGCGCCCTCAGGTTCCGCACGGGCAGAGGCTCCTCAACATAGGTCAGGCCCGCCTCCCGCATGGCGTCCAGCGCGGTGGGCGCAAGCTCGGGCGTCAGCGTTTCGTTGCTGTCAGCATACAGCTGCACACTGTCTCCAAAGGTGGCCCGCAGGTCCCGGATGACGCCCAGATCGCGGGTATGGTCGCGGCCCACCTTGACCTTCAGGCAGCGCACGCCTGCCGCCACCACGCGCTCGGCCTCGGCCAGCATCCCAGCCGGGGTGTCTATGCCCAGAATAAAGCTGACCCGCACACGGGAAGTTGGCCCCAGCAGCGTATCGAAGAGGGTTTGCCCAGTGGCTCTGGCCCGCGCGTCCCACAGCGCCATATCCAGTGCGCCGCGTGCGGTGTGGTTGTTGGTCACGCTATTTCTGACCCGGCTCAGGGCGGCTGCGTCGGCAATCGGCAGGCCGATCAGGGCGGGCGCCAGGTGGGCCAGAATGGCGACCACGCTTCCGGGTGTTTCGCCGTAGATGGTGGGGCGGGGCGGGGCCTCGGCCACTCCGACTGTGCCGTCATCCAGCGTGACGCGCACCAGCACATGCTCGGCGGCGCTCAGGGCAGAATGGGCGCCCCAGGCCAGAGCCGAGGTCAGGGGAAGGCGGTAGGGGACACCCTCAATCCGGGCGATCCTGGCTGGACCCGTCATGCCCGCTCACCCGCCCAGGCGGCAACTCTGGCCGCTACGCCCGCCGGGTCCAACTCCACCGTATCCAGCACCAGCGCCCGTTCTGGCCGAAGGGTACCGAGGAAGGCTTCGGCGGCCTGTGGATCATAGTTGCGCCGCTCGGACACCACAATCTTTACCCTGGAAACGATGTCGGCCGCGGTGAAGCCTTCAGCCGTCCATGCAGACAGCTCTTCCAGTTCGGCGGCTGTAAATACGTCCTGGACGCCTTTGAGGGTCGCCAGCATCTGGCCCACATCCTGCCCGCTGCTGCCCGCCACCTGATCGAAAGCGTCGGCGCGGCCCAGCAAGCGGCGTACCCGAACCAGATCAGGTGCGCCCAGCGCCACAAAACGCCACTCGGGAAAGTGACTGGCGGCGTACTGCACTTCCTCCAGCCCGCGCAGACCATCAAACACGGGCTGGTGGCCCCAATGCTGCGTGTCGGCCAGCAGGGTGCCCAGTGCGTGGGCCATCCCGCCGGGATGTTCGGCGCGGTACTCGGCGGTCAGGCGAAAGCGTTCTTCACGGTCGCTTACGGGGCCGCCTGTCCGGGGCCAGATCATCACAGCGTCGGTAATTTCGCGGCGGTCCGGCAGCACCCGCATGGCAGGGTTTGCCGCTTGCAGCGCCGCCAGCGCCGTACTCTTGCCCACCCCGGTGACGCCCACCAGAACGGTCAGCGGCAGCCCTGACAGCGGGGATTCATGGGGCGCGGGATCCAGGGCAGCGCGTAAAAAAGGCAGGAGCACAGGCACATTCACCCGGTCAGGCTAGCGCCTGCGCCCTGGCCGACGCCCGCCGATGTAAAGACTGGCACAAGATTGGGTCAAGTGGCCGTAAGTGTCTGCCATGCACAGTTGTACTCCCGGCTTCCTAGACTCTGAATCGGAGGCGACTATGGCGCGATTACAAGGCGAAAAAGGTGGGGGCGGCGGAACCATCCTGCTCATCATCCTGATTCTAGTGGTGCTGTTCCTGTTGGCCTATTTCCTGTACCTGAAACCTCAGGGCATTCTGAATCTCGGATTTATGTAAGCGGACTGGAGAACGGCCCAGGTCTGTCAGGCCGCTCCCTCCGCCGTTTTCAATCCTCTCACTCACGTTTTCTCGGGAGTACACCATGATTAAAGGCAAAGATATTCTGGGGCGCAATATTGTGGCCATCAGTACAGGCGAGCGCGTAGAAAGCGTGCGGGACGTGGTATTTGACCACCAGGGCAATCAGGTTCTGGGCCTTCTGGTTGATGAGGGCGGCTGGTTCCACGCTGCCAAGGTCGTGCCCTTCGAGAAAATCCGCTCGTTTGGGGAAGACGTCATCATGATCGGCAGCCCAGACGATGTGACCGGAACGCGCGAAGATGGCCGTCTATCGGAAGCCCTGAGCAGCGATGTAAGCCTGATCGGGATGACTCTGTTGACCACCGATGGACAGAACCTCGGCAAGATTGCAGACGTGTTTTTTGATGAAAGCACCGGCTACGTGGAAGGGTACGAGGCCACGGGCGGTCTGTTTGCAGACCTGAGCAGCGGGCGTACCTTTGTGCCCACGCCCGAAAGCGTGCAGATTGGCACCGACGCAGCCATTGTACCGATCAGCGTGGCGGCGGCCATGCAGGAAAGCGAAGCGGGCGGACTCCAGGGAGCGCTGCAATCGGCAGGCCAGAGCATCAGCGGCGTGTATCAGAACGCTGCCGAGGGTGTGAAGGGCGCCTATGAGAACATCGCAGAGGCCACCAAGGAGCGCCAGAAAGAGTACGCCGTGGGCAAGACGGCGGGCGGCGACATTACCCTGGAAGACGGTACTGTCATCGTCCATAAGGGCGACACCATTACCGAACAACAGGTCGTGGCTGCCGAAGCCGCTGGCAAATTGGGTGCACTGGCCACCGCAGCCACGGGCGGCGTGTTGGCTGGAGCCTACGACTCGGCCAAAGAGCGTGTGCAGGGCGGGGTAGAGGATATGCGCAACGCCACCGCCGACCGTCAGTTGGCCTATGTGGTCGGCAAGACCGCAGGCAGTGACGTGACCACGGACACCGGCGAAGTGATCGTGCACAGGGGTGTGACCATCACTCCCTTCCAGGCCGAACGTGCCCAACAGACGGGCAAACTGGGCGCTCTGACGGCGGCAGCTACCGGCGGTTCGATCTCTGACGGGATGCAGGATCTGCGGGAACGCCGTGAACTGGACCCCAACTCGCTGGAAGCCACCATTGGCCGCCGCGTCAAGAGCGATGTTCGCGCGCCCAGTGGCAGCCTGGTGGCCGCGCAGGGTCAGATCGTGACTCCTGCTCTGGCCGAGCGCGCCCGGCACCTGAATGCAGAAGCGGCGTTGATCGCGGCGACCACTGGAACCCGCGTCACCCCGAACGAAGGGACGGGTGCAGGCGCATCGGCAGCTCTGGCAGGCGGCGTGGCCTCGGTCAGTGAGGGCGCAAGTAATCTGCTGGACCGCGCCAAAACGTGGTTCGGTGAAAAGCGTGAACAGACTGAAGAAGCGCTGGAAACCCGTCAGCACGAAGCGCAGGAACAGAAGATCCGTGACGCGCTGGGCCGCCCGGTCAACCGCGTGATCCTGGCTCCCGACGATTCCATCATCCTGAACATCGGTGAGATCGTGACCCACAAGGCCGTGGAGTCGGCCCGCAGTGGCGATGTCCTCGACATCCTGCTCGACAGCATCAGCAAGGAGTCGGTGAATATCGATCCTCTGAGCGTCCGCCCGCACGAGACGGGCACCGCAGCGTTGGAAGGGCAGAGCGATCTGGGCGACACCCCTCCCACATCCGCGAACCCCAACGACCCTCACCGCCCCATGTAACCCCATGTAAAAGGTGAACGGTACAATCTGAGATCACAGTGGGACGGCCTTAACTTGGGCTGTCCCACTGCAGTTGATTTGGCCAGGAGGTTGGTCCGGCCCGGTCAGTTCCTGAAAATCACTTCTTCCCGACCGAAGGAACGCCTCGCCAGCAGCGCCAGCAGGAACGCGCCCAGCAGGTTGGCCGCAATAGCGATCAGCACATGAGAGACCGTTACTGTGCCCCGGACCGTATCCAGAATGGCCAACATGGACCCAAACAGGGGGATGGCGTACAGGGCTGCACCCAGTGTCAGAAAGTCGCTGAATTGCAGCAGCACGGCAGGAATGACGATGGCCAAGCTCAGCGGCGTCACGTATGTCTGCGCTTCCTTGTACGAGCGGGCGTAGATGCTGAGGGCAATCAGCACGGCGCTGATCAGCAGGGCGGCGCTGATGGCCGTCCCAATGAGGGCCAGTGCCGAGCCGAAGCCGAGGCTGAGTTGGCCGCCAAAAGCCTGCGTGAGCTCGGTGCTGCTGGCCGATTGCCCGCGCTGCAACAGGCGGGCCACCAGCCCACTGGCCAAGAACCCAACGACGCTGAAGCAGGCGCTGGTCAGGGCCGTGAGGGTGGTGGCCAGCAGTTTTCCGGCCACGACCTCTCCGCGCCGCACCGGAGACACCAGCAGGCTTTCCAGTGTGCCGCGCTCTTTTTCGCCTGCGGTGGCGTCCAGTGCGGTTGCCATCGCGCCGGTCAGAATAAAATTGAGCATCAGCAACGGAATCAGGAAAGCCAGTTGGCCGCTGCGTTGCTGCTGAGGTGGGCTGGCGTCTACAGGTTTGATCTGAATGGGGGTCAGGGTGTCGGCCTTCAGACCCAGTGCGGTCAAGCGGTCCAGGGTCAACGTGCGGTTGTAGGCCTCTACAGTGTCCTGCACCTTGCCGTAAGCCCCGGTCTGGGCACGCAGGCTTCCCAGCTTGGCATACACCTCCAGCGTGCCTGTGCCGTCGCCTGCGCGGGTGGGCAGGGCGGCGGGTGCCCGCAACACCGCTTCTACGTCGCCGTTCTGAACCGCTGTGCGGGCATCCTGAACGGGCGTCAGGGTTACGCCTGCGCGGGTCACCGTGCCGTCGGGCGCTTTTTCATCCCGCTCCAGTGCTGCCCGCAGAGCTCCGGGGAGGGTTCCGACCACACCCACCTTCTGGCGTTCTTGCTGTTGTCCGCCCACAAACTGGCCCAGCAATTGCGGCAATCCCAGCGTAAAGAGTGGAATCAGCAGCAGTGGAATCAGGATGGTGCCCATCAGGGTTCGGCGGTCGCGCAGGGTCGCCAGCAGATCGCGCACGGCCACGCGCCACACCATCGCGGGGCGCAATGTCTCGGAGCTGCGCTTAGAGGGCATGGGCCTGTGCTCCGTTGGGCGTACCCCGGATCAGTGCGAAAAAAGCCCGTTCCAGATTGCGTTCTCCGGTCCGGCTTAAGATCTGCGGCAGGGTATCCACAGTCACCAGTGCCCCTTCGTGCAAGATGGCCATACGGTCACATACCTCCTCAGCCTCGCTCATGACATGGGTGGAATAGACGGTCAGGCGGCCCGGAGCGCGGGTGGCAGCCACAAAATCCAGCAACGTGCGCCGCGCGAAAATATCCAGGCCGCTGGAGGCTTCGTCCAGAATCAGGACGGCAGGGTCATGAATCACGGCCCGGGCAATGACCACCTTCTGGCGCATGCCCGTGCTGTATTCGCCAGCCCGGACATCCAGTGTGCGCCCCAGTTCCAGCCGCTCGTCCAGTTCGGCAATACGTGTGTCGGTCTGGGCGCGGGTCATACCGTACAGCCCTGCAAACGACCGTAACACCTCCCGTCCGGTGAGACGGGCGGGCAGACCCATCCCGCCGTTCACCACACCAATCACGCGCCGCACGGCTTCGGGGTCGCGCTGCACGTCATGGCCTGCCACGCTGGCCGTGCCCGAGGTCGGGGTAAGCAGGGTCGCCAGCAACCGCAGTAGCGTCGTTTTCCCCGCACCGTTCGGCCCCAGCAGTCCAAAGACTTCGCCTTCATGGGCACTGAGCGTTACGCCTGCAAGGGCCGTGTGTTTCCCGTAGATTTTGGTGAGATTCTGAATATCAAGCATGGTCATTGGCCACTCTCCGGATCGCTAAAAATTTCTTCAATGGGTCGCCCGAATACGCGTGCCAGGCGGAAGGCCAGGGGCAAGCTGGGGTCATATCGGCCTGTTTCCAGTGCATTGACGGTTTGTCGGCTTACGTCCAGCGCGGCGGCGAGGTCCGCCTGGGTCCACTGGCGTTCGGCCCGCAGCACCCGGATTTTGTTGTCCATACCCGCCGCCTAACCGCTTGCATCGCGGCGATAAAGAAAGGCGGTGACGGCGTAAAACGTCACTACGCTGACGCCCCAGGGAATGTAGAGCAACCAGACGGACAGGGTGAGGTCAAGGGCGGAAGTGGGTGCTGAACGGCTGTTGAGACCGCCAAAGACACCCCAGGCCAGCAGGCCTGTCACCGCGAAAGAACCCATCATGCCTGCTCCTGCCCAGGCCTTCAGGGAGCGGGTGCGGCGAAACTCGTCCACCGTGCGGTATTGCCACAGCATCAGGCCCAGGCTCAGCGGGATCACCGTGGCCAAAAAGGCGGGCATCCACAGGGGAAAACGGAGCAACAGCAGGGCGGCGAGGGCGCTCAGCACACTCAGAGCCACCTCGGCCCACTGCGTGCGGCGGAATTGGTGTTCACGCGGTAGAGGTTCACGCGGTACAGGGCGGGGGGACACAGAAGAGACCAGTTTCATTTGCCCCGTCCGTCGCGGGCGGCCAGCACAGAGCCCACCACGCCCCATACGCTCATTCCGGTCACGTACAGCACCCAGGGAGGGGTATGAAAGTTCAGAGCCGCTTCCAGCGAAATCAACGTTCCGGCCAGCAGCATGACCACCAAAAAGGCGAAGCTGGCGGCGCGGGCGTGCAGTTGCCGCCCATATTCATCCATCTGGCGGATGCTCAGCACGGTCATCACAGCAAAAAACAGCGGTAGGGCTGCCAGGATGCCTGCACCCAGGCTATTGAAACTGGGAATGTGGTGCGCCCGACCAACAGCCACGGCTACCGCGCCCAGGACAGCCACGCCACCGCCGCCCCATCCCATCCAGACACTCAATCTGTTGACCCGGCGCTCACGGGCAGTGGGTCGAGATCGACTCGAATTCATGTCAAGCCTCCTTGACACCCAGCGTAAAGTGAGCTTGACCTTATGTCAAGTCCGTTTTACATAAGAATCAGAATTGGTCATTTGTTCAGCTTTGGGGAGGTTCGGGGCAAAAGGCAAGATGGCCTACCTTTGGGAGAGGGGTAAACCGTTTAAGATGCGCCACCTTTTGCGTGTGCCATCGCCGCCGCCCGCCGCTGCTGAAGGACAACTTGCCATTCGCTCATCCAATATGAGAACAAATCTGTTACAATAGGAAAGTTGAGCTTAGAGGCATTTTTGTACCTGGTTCAAGAATGCCGCGACGCTCTGATCCACTTTGGCCCATCATTTGCAGTTGGTTTCCCCGCCGTTCAGCCGTTTTGCCTTCCATTGTCTTGTTGTATCCGAGCGGCGAGCGGCATTCATTACTGAAGAGCAGTCATCAGAATTGCTTCCCTGCTGCGGGCTTTTTGCGCAGCTGCCCCGGAGGAGAGTGCATGTTTAACCCCCCTACCCTCGAAGACCTGCAAGAAACCCGCCGCGCCAACGAAAAGCTGGTGCTCAAAGCCCTGGAAAGCAAGCCTGAGTGGGTCGAAACCGAACTGGCCAAGACCACCAGCCTGGCCCTGTCCCATCTCCGCGCCGCGCTGGCCAGCCTGCTGGATCAGGGCCGTGTGCGCCGTCTTCCCGGAACGGGTACCCGCGCTGTGTACGGCCTGGCCGACCCCGGTCTGGCTGATGTGCCTGCCACTCCGCTGACCAGCGATGCCAAAAAGGTACGCGACTACCTGGAAGGCCGCGCCGACAGCGCCCTGTACATGAGCGACCAGTTGCGGATGACCCGTGAAGACGTGATGACGGCCCTGAGCCTGCTGAACGCCCACGGCATGATCACCTGCACCTTCGTGGGCAGCCTGGTCATCTTCCGACTCAAGGAAACGCAGGCGCTGGGGCAGGAGCAGGCCGTGCCCGCGCCTACCACCAAGAAAAAGCAAGTCGCGTAAGCCGACTGTCCTGAAGGCCAAGTTCTCCCAGGTGGAGGGCTTGGCCTTCTTGTGGATTGCGCTGGTTTCTTCTCCATTCATTTCATCGGGTCGGCCTCTACACTGGCTTATGCCTTCCCGATCATTCGCCCTTGCCACGGCCCTGGCGCTGCTGGCCCCGGCTCTCGGCAGTTGCCGCTACAACTTCGTGCCCCTGATTCCACCCGAAGTCCGGGTCGAGTTGCCTGCACGAATTACGGCGGCCACCCTGACCCGCAGCGGCGAGGTCCTGACGGTGCGGGCAACAATAGATGGCCGTTTTGACCCCGGTTATCTGAGTGCTGTCTGGTTTGATGGTGGGCGCGAACTGGGGCGCGACAGCGTGTACCTGGATGCCGAGACCCGCGAAGCCAGCTTTGCCCTGACTGCACCGAACAGGGGCGCTTACCGGGCGCTGCTGTCGTTTGGTGGCAATGTGCTGCGGCAGGTGGAGTTGTACGAGGTGCAGCCATGACCGGGCACAACGCGGCAGTGCAGCCCTGGCGGGGTGTGGTGGAGTGGACCGCAGGCACCCGCGAACGCCTGATCTGGCGGGCTGGACAGCTGAAGCCCTACCGCACCGAACCCCTGCCCGCTCCGGTCAACTACGGCTGTCTGCCCGGTACGTTCAATCCTGCCGACGCCGCCGAGGTGGACGCCGTATGGCTGGGTGTGCCGTTGGCCGCAGGCACGCAGATCACGGCCCGGCCCAGCGGTCTGCTGCACCTGGCCGACGGCGACCACAAGGTGATTTTTGGAGATCCGGAAGAAGGCTTCAGGGCGCTGATGACGTGGTTCCCGGCGACCCGGGGGGCGGAACTGCTGGAGCCGGAGCAGGCGCAGGCGTGGCTGGAGTCGCTGGCTGCTGCGCCTTCCAGTCCTGCGCGGTAAGGCTGGTTCGGGCCAGCACCCACCTCAGCGCGTCGCTGCCCGGATAGGATACGGCGCTGTGGTCCTCGCGGGCCGACACATAGGTCTGAATGCCTGTGGCGCTGCCGTCCAGGCGGGCGTTGCGGACGGGGTCGAACAGATAATTGATCAGCAGGCCACTGCCATTGGTGCGGGCGGGAAGGCGTTTGCTCTGGACCTCCAGATTGAGGGCCACGTTGGGCCACACCAGATCCTTGAGATTCAGTGCCCCACGTGCCAGCAGCGGTGCACCCGGCACCTGCAGGCTGCCGCAGGCGTTCAGTGGACCGGGCACGCCCTTCGGCGGTGCAGGAAGTCCGCGTATCCCCGGCGCGTGGTCGGCCCGCCACGCCGTGCAAATGCCGTCCAGGTCGATCTGAAGGGCAAATGGCACGTCAGGATAGATGCGGGTGAGGTAATGCAGCCACACCACGCCCTGCGAGTGTCCTAGGAGCACCACACGCGGCGGATTCGGTCCTTTCAGCCACCCGTTCTTCAGCCGTTCGAAGTCGGCCAGCAGCGCCCCGAAGCCCCGCTGGGGTCCCTGAATCTGAAGCGATTCGAACTGCGCCGCCGCATTGCTGGCGTAACCTGCCACCTGCACGCTGAGGCCGGTGGCTGCTACGGCGTCGGCCACCGCGTCCACCGTACCGCGCGAGGTCAGGTAGTCCCAGTTGTCGCGTGGAGCCAGACAGGGCGGCCCGCAGCGCCCCGACACGCTCAGAATGACGACCGCTGGTGCCGGGCCCGACAGATTCAGCGCCGGACTGCGCCCCGGATGCACCGTGATGGGCGCACAGGCCGCCAGCAGCGGGAGCAGCGCGAACATCAACGGAAAAGATCTGACCGGCATCTTGCTCCAGTGTAGGAGAGAACAGGTCACCCGGAGGTCATCCCTCTGGGCCCTGAACCGCCAACGCTCTATACAGCTTGGCAGGCCGCCCCGCCAGGCCGTACTGATGGTCCAGTTGAGCCCGGCCCACCCGCACCAGATGTTCCAGATACCGCCAGGCCGTGACCCGGCTCAGGCCCACGCGGTCCCCGATTTCCTCGGCGCTGTTCGGACGTTCTGTGACGGCCAGTGCCACATACACCCGTTCCAGCGTATGCGGATCAATGCCGCGTGGCAGGGATTCGGCGGCGCTGGCCGTGACCCCCAGCAGGCGGTCCAGGCTGGCCTGATCCAGTCGGGGCGCTGCCGCCGGAGCAGCGGAAGGCGTATGCCGGGCGCGGTGGCGGGCCACCAATTCGGCCAGTCTCGCGCCCGTAAAGGGTTTGATCAGGTAGTCGAAGGCTCCGTGGGCCAGCGCTGTACGCACACTGGATTCATCGTCGGCCGCGGTGATCATGGCAACGTCTGTGGTGCGGCCCTGCGTGCGCCAGTGCCTCAGCAGACCCAGCCCGCTGCCGTCGGGCAACTGCACATCCAGCAAGATCAGGTCGGGCGAGAGGGCCTGTGCCAGTGCGTCACCCTGGGCACAGGTGGCGGCGCTGCCCACCACATGCACGTCGGGGTCACGCTCCAGCAGGTCGCGGTTGACGCGGGCCACCCGAAGGTCGTCTTCGACCAACAGCACCCTGACCCGCGCACTCATGGCTGCCCTCCTGCCCCGTCTACGGGTCCGCCCAGGTGAGGGACGGGCAGGCTGACCTGAAAGACCGTATGCCCACCGCGCCGCGTGTGTTTGATCTGTCCGCCCAGAGCCTGCACCCGCCCCAGCACGCCTGCCAGGCCGTAGCCCCGGCCCTCGCCCTTGCTGCTCGCGCCGCGCACAAAGAGCCGGGGAGCCACGCCCGCCGCCACGCCGGGGCCACTGTCTTCGACTTCCACCTGTGCGCCTTCGGGGTCTTCACCGATCAGGACCGTGACCGTGCCGGGCTGCCCCGCCAGCGCCTCGAAGGCATTTTCGGTGAGGTTGCCGACCGCCGTGACCAGCGTATCGGCGTGCCGTTCCCACAACGCCGAGAGACTGCTGCCTTCGGCCACCTGAAAATCAATGCCCAATTCCTGCGCCCGCTCGCGTTTTCCGGCCAAGAGCGCCACCAACCGGGGCACCTGCACATCACGCAGCAACTGCCGGAATTGCGTGCCCTGGGCTATTTCAGCGTTCAGCACCTGCAGGGCTTCGGCCGGGCGGTCCAGTTGCAGCAGACCCGACAGCACATGCAGGCGGTTCTGGTATTCGTGCGTCTGGGCACGCAGCACATCCACAAAGCCGCGTGCGTGCGTCAGTTCGTCGGCCAGGGCCAGGGCTTCGGCGCGGTCCCGAAATCCGGCCACAAAGCCGCCAGAGTCGGTCTGGGATGGGCCCAGCGGTTCAATATTCACAAGGATAGGTTGTCCATTGAGCATCAATTCAAGGTTTTGCTGGCGGGTCAGCGGGGGCTGTAGCGGCTGGGTCAGCGCGGCCAACTCCGGCCAGCACCGGGCCAATGGAGCAGGCGTGGGGTGTGATCCCAGCATTTCGGCAGCGCGGTTATTGACCAGGGTGACCTGGCCCTGCCCGTTGACGGCAATCACGCCTTCCCGCAGCGCGGCCAACACTGCCCGCTGCTGTCCTACCAGCGCGGCGATCTGTTCGGGTTCCAGGTTCAGAATATCGGCCCGCAGCCGCTGCGCCACCAGGATGGCCCCGAATGTTCCCAGCGCCAGTGCCAGCACGAACCACGGTGTCAGACTGACCAGGGCGCCCACCACCAGATGCCACGCGGCAGGCATCAGGTAGCCGGTGCTGACCACGCCCACCACCGTTCCCGCCGCATTTTTGACGGGCACTTTGCCGCGCACGCTCACGCCCAGGCTTCCCCTGGCCACACTCACGATCTCGCGGCCTGCAAACGGCTCTACATTGTCGCCGCCTTCCATGGGCTGCCCCAGGCGGTCTGCAAGAGGATGGGCCAGCCGAATCCCGGCCCGGTTGCCCACCACGATAAAGTCGGCCTCGGCCTGGGCACGAATCTGGTTGACCTGAAGATTGAGCGCCGGGTTCTGCACGCCCGCCTCGGCGCCCTGAACCACGCTGGGCAGCCGCGCCACGATCCGGCTGGTCGTGATGGCCCGCTCGCCGATCCGGTCTCTGGCCTCGCCGTACAGTTGCCACGTTTGCACCAACACCAACAGGGCAGTCATGGCGCACAGCACCAGCAGATGCAGCCACACCAGCCGCCCCTGAATGCCCTGGCGCCGCAAAAAGGCAGGCGGACGAAACAGCGCAGGCAGGGGGGCTGCGGGAGAAGACAGCGGGGGCAGTTTGGAGCGGGTCACGGGGAATCGAGATCATTCTAGGCGGGCCGGGCGCTGCACTTCCCCTTGCGTGCATTGTGTTCACGGTTGTGCATTGCGGTCACAAAAATAGCCGTGTCAGACAGCTAAAACCCCTTGCGCTGACCAGGGCAATGAGCGTAAGGTGAATCCCAACCACAATCTCACCCTGCTCTGCCGCCCAGCCTTGGCGCGGCTTGCCCCGGAGGCACCCCATGATCTCGATGCACCCCACCAAAAAAGCTGTCCTGACCCTTTCTGCCCTGCTGCTCGCCGCGCCTGCCACGCTGGCCCAGGGCCTCAACAACCTGCGGATTATGGCCCCCGCTTCTCCTGGCGGCGGCTGGGATCAGACCAGCCGCTCGCTGCAAACCGTGCTTCAGGACGAAGGTGTGGTCAAGCCTGTGCAGGTGTTCAACGTGCCCGGCGCGGGCGGCACCATCGGGCTGGCCCAGCTGTACAACGCCAAGGGCGACGGCAACCTGCTGATGACCATGGGCCTCGTGATGGTGGGCGCTATTCAGACCAACAACTCCAAGGTGGACCTGAGCCGCGTCACGCCGATTGCCCGTCTGACGGGGGAATACGAAGTGATCGTGGTTCCTGCCAGCAGCCCCTACAAGAACACCGCCGATCTGGTGGCTGCCTGGAAGGCCAACCCTGGCTCGGTGGCCTTTGCAGGCGGCAGCGCGGGCGGCACCGACCACATGCTGGTGGGTCTGCTGGCGCGTGCAGCGGGCGTGGACCCCAAAAAGATGAATTACGTGCCCTTCAGCGGCGGCGGCGAAACTCTGGCCGCCCTGCTGGGCAATCAGGTGGCGGCGGGCGTGGCAGGCTACGGCGAATTTGAAGCCCAGATCAAGGCCGGAAAACTGCGTGCCATCGGCATCAGCGCCCCCAAAGCCCAGCCCGGCATTGCGGTGCCTACCCTCAAATCGCAGGGCTACAACGTCGATCTGGCCAACTGGCGCGGCATCGTGGCCCCTCCCGGCATCAGCGCCAGCCAGAAGGCTGAACTGGTCGCGGCGCTCGACAAGATGCACAAGACCAAGGCCTGGAAAGACACCCTGAACACCCGCAAATGGACCGATCTGTATATGAGCGGCAGCAAGTTCGACGTGTTCCTGAAACTGGAAGCCGTGCGGACCAAGGGCATCTTGCAGGACATCGGCCTCGTCAAGTAAGCCCGAGCAGCAAGGGGCGAAGTGGCTAGCATGCTTCCACTTCGCCCCTGTTTTGTCGGGCAATACCACGAGTATCGTTAAACATCAGGGTTGTCTGCCACTCGCTGGCCCCGCCCCTTCAGCCTTCATTCTCAACCGCATCACTTTCCCCAGAGGTTCTCATGCCCGATCCCGTTCCACCCGCTGTTTCTCTTCCGTCTGCTGCCCGCCGCCCCATCAGCGTGCCCGACCTGCTGGTCGCTTTGGGCGTGGTATTGCTGGGCCTGCTGCTCCTGATCGGCACCAATCAGATCGCCACATCGGGCATGAATACGGTGGTGGGGCCGCGAGTCTTCCCGCTGATCGTCAGTGTGGGCACGTTGTTGCTGGGTATCTTGCTCACCATCGGTGTGCTGCGGGGCCACCGCGCCGAACCGGCCATGGAAGAGGATACCGATCCCAACGCGCCCGTCAATCTGGCCCCTCCCGGCCTGATTCTGGGCGGATTTTTGCTGGGAACCCTGTTGCTGCAACCGCTGGGTTTTGTCGTCGGCACCGCCGTCATGTACTTCACGGTCGCCTTCGCCTTCGGTGAGCGGCGGTACGGTCTGATGGCGGGCGTGGCCGTGGTGGTCGCCCTGATCACCTACCTGTTGTTTACGCGTGGCCTGGGCCTGACCCTCCCCGCTGGAATCCTGAAGGGCGTGCTCTGATGGACGCCATCACCTCGCTGTTTGCCGGATTTGAAACGGCCCTGACGCCCATCAATCTGCTGTGGGCGCTGGTGGGCGTCACGCTGGGAACCCTCGTGGGCGTGCTGCCGGGCATCGGACCAGCCCTCACAGTGGCGCTGCTGCTGCCCGTGACGGCCAAATTGCCCCCGGTCAGCGCCTTCATCATGTTCGCCGGGATTTATTACGGCGGCATGTTCGGCGGCTCTACCACCTCTATTCTGCTGAATACCCCCGGTGAATCCAGCTCCATCATCACGGCGCTGGAGGGCAACAAGATGGCCCGCAAAGGCCGCGCTGCCGCCGCTTTGGCTACGGCGGCCATCGGTTCCTTCGTGGCCGGAACCATCGGCACCATGCTCCTCACGTTCGCGGCTCCAGCCATTGCCGAAATCGCCGTTCAGATCCGGCCCGAGGCCAAGTTTTCGCTGATCATGCTGGCCTTCGTGACCATCAGCGCCACCTTCGGTGGAAGCCCTCTGCGCGGCCTGATCAGTCTGTTCTTTGGCCTGTGCATCGGGCTGGTGGGCACCGACCTGCAAAGTGGACAGGCCCGCTTTACCCTGGGCCGCCCCGAACTGCTGGACGGTATCGAGTTCGTCACCGTCGTCATCGGGTTGTTTGCGATCGGGGAAACGCTGTATGTGGCCTCGCGCCTGCGGAAAGACAAAGCCAGCGTGATCAAGCTGGAAGGCAACGCCCACATGACCCGCGAGGACTGGCGGCGCAGCTGGAAACCCTGGTTGCGCGGCACGGCCCTGGGATTCCCCTTCGGCGCGATTCCTGCTGGCGGCGCAGAAATTCCCACCTTCCTGAGCTATACGCTGGAAAAACGCCTGACCAAGCACCCCGAAGAATTCGGCAAGGGGGCGATTGAAGGCGTGGCTGGCCCCGAAGCCGCCAACAACGCTGCCGCCGCTGGCGTGCTGGTGCCGCTGCTGACGTTGGGGCTGCCCACCAGCGCCACTGCCGCCATCTTGCTCGCCGCCTTCCAGCAATACGGGCTTCAGCCGGGGCCGCTGCTGTTTGTCACCAGCCCAGATCTGGTGTGGGGCCTGATCGCCAGCCTGTATATCGGCAACGTGATGCTGCTGGCGCTGAACCTGCCGCTTGCGCCCGTGTGGGCCAAACTGCTGCTGATTCCCCGCCCGTTCCTGTACGCCGGAATCCTGGTGTTTTCGACGGTGGGCGTGTACAGCCTCAACAACAGTGTGTTCGATCTGGTCCTGCTGGCCATTTTTGGGGTCATCGGCTACGGCATGCGCCGCTTCGATTTCCCTGTCACGCCCGCCATCATCGGCGTCATTCTGGGGCCAACGGCCGAGAGCTTTTTCCGCACGGCCCTGCAACAGAGCAACGGCGATTACAGCACCTTCGTTCGCCAGCCACTCAGCGCCTTTATTCTGTTCATCGTGGCCTTGTCGCTGATTGTTCCGGCAGTCCTGAAGGCCAGAAGACAGTCTGCCGTGGGTTGATCTAGACCGTAGACAGTGAAACCTGGATCGTGGTCAGAGCTTGACCACGATCCACGTTCTGTTTGGCTTCCTCACCAGTTCGGGTCTCGTTCCTATTCTCCCGTCACCACTCCATCCCGCACGCGCAAGGTGTAGTTCGCCAGCGCGGCCACATCGCGGTCGTGGGTGATCAGGACCACTGTGCGGCCCCCCTGCGCCTGTGTGGTCAGGAGTTCCAGCACCTTTTCCCCTGTGCGGGTGTCCAGATTTCCGGTGGGTTCATCGGCCAGCAGGACGGCGGGGTCGCAGGCCAGCGCACGGGCAATGGCGACCCGCTGGGCCTCGCCGCCCGACAGCTGGCCGGGAAGATGCGTGGCGCGGTTGCCGAGGCCCACCCGTTCCAGCAGTTCGCGGGCGCGTTCGCGGCGTTCCTTGGGCTTCATTCCGGCCAGGGTCAGCGGGAATTCCACGTTTTCCAGGGCCGAGAGGATGGTCACGAGGTTGTGGTTCTGGAAGACGAAGCCGTAATGCTTGAGCCGGAAGTCGGCGCGGCCTGCCTCGCTGAGGCTGTGCAGGTCGGTGCCGCCCACCACCACGCGCCCGGAACTGGGGGTGTCGAAGCCCGCCAGCAGGTTCAGCAGGGTGCTTTTGCCGCTGCCGCTGGGTCCCACCACCGCCGTCATTCCCTGCGAAAAGGTGTGGGTAAAGGGGGCCAGTGCCGTGACGGAGCCTTCGCCGCTCGGGTAAATGCGCGACAGGTCTTGGGTGACGAGGGCGGGGCGGGTGGCGTCGGGGGTGACGGTGGCGGCCAGGGTTGCAGAGGAAGTCATATGCGCCCCAGTGCGTCGGTGATGCTGAGGCGGCTGGCACTGCGGGCAGGCAGCAGGCCCGACAGCAGCCCCAGCAGAATGCTGATGCCCAGGGCCAGGAGGGTCAGCCGGGGCGTCAGCGCCGCCGCGTCTATTCCGGCCAGATTTTGCGTGTACACGTTGACCCCCCAGATGCCTGCCAGCCCCAGCACCAGCCCGCCGATGCCGCCTGCCAGGGCCAGCAGCAGTGATTCGGTCAGCACCAGCGCCCGCACGAAGCCGGGGCGTGCGCCGATGGCCCGCAGGGTTCCAAATTCGCGGGTACGCTCAAACACACCCATCATCACGGTGTTGGCCACCGCCAGCCCGCCCACGATCAGGGCAATCAGGCTGATGCCGAAGCGCACGGCGTCACTGATTCGCAGGGCGCGTTCCACAAAGCTCAGGAAGTCCGATTGGGTCGAGGCTTCCAGATTCAGGCGCTTGGCGAGGGTCGTGGCAACGGCGCGGGAATCGCGGGGGTTCGCCAGTTTCAGGGCCACCAGCGATACCCGTCCTGTGGCTCCTTCGGCATCTTGAAGGGTTCGCAGCGGCAGGAAGATGAAGGAATCCACCAGCCCGGATTCGGGGGCCAGCACACCGATCACCTTGACCGAACTGCGCCGCGTGAGGTTCAGCGTGCTGCCCACCTTCAGGCGCAGGTTCTCGGCGGCTTTGGCTCCGATCACGGCCACCTTCTGGCCCTCATCGCCCGCAATCAGGGCGCGGCCACTGGCAGGCACGATTTTGGGAAACACCGTGCTGATGCCCTGCGCGGCGGGCAGGCCGTACAGCACCACACTCTGCGAAACGTCCAGGCTGCTGCGTACACTCATCACCACAGGCGTCACCGACGTGATCTTCAGTTCAGCGGCCAGCTTCTGAATGTCGGCCACCGCCGTTTCGGGCAGGTTGGGCTGCGGCGCAAAGCCCTGCGTAAACCCGCTGAGGCTGACCTGCACATCTGGCCCGATGCCGCCGAGTTCGCTGGTAAACACCTTGCGAATTCCCTCGCCCAGAGAAAGAAAAACCACCATGCTGGCAACGGCGACTGTAATGCCCAGCGCCGTCAACAGCGTCCGCACAGGCCGCCGCGTGAGTCCTCGCCACGCCAGCGCCCACAAATCTCCCCAAGACATCATGAGATGTAAGGTACGCCGAAACCGCAGGACAAAAGACGGGAAGTGTTGCGAAATAGACCTGAGCCCCGTTGTGGCACTGGGCAGGGTTGGAGGGTGTGCCCGGTCAATCACCCCCTCTGTCTGAATTGCCTTCGTCCTGACTCTCACCTTTCCCGCTGCCGTGCCTCACGCGCTGCCTCTAGCCTAGAGGCCATGCTCAAGCCTGCCTTCTTTCTCTCGTTGCTTTCTGCGGGCCTGCTCCATGCGGGTGCACAGACCTTTATTCCGCTGGACTCCCGGCCTGCCACACGGGTTCTGCCTGCCCTGATCGCGGGCCTGACGGGGCGTGAAGTGCGGGTGGTGCCTGCTGATCTGCTGGGCAATGCCACGAGCGGCGCGGACCCGGCAGCGTTGACCGCGTGGCTGAATGCTCAAGCCGTTGATGGTCCTCTGGTGGTGGCGCTGGACGCCCTTGCTTATGGCGGCCTGGTTCAGTCGCGCACCAGCCCACTGACCACCGATGAGGCGCTGGCACGCCTGGCCCCGCTGAGAGACTGGAAGACCCGCACCGGGCAGCCCATCTACGCCTTTATCACGCTGCCGCGTGAGCCGGACGCCACCAACCGGGAGCGCAACCTGGACGTGACGCGCCGCATGGTGGAATGGGCACGCGAGGGCGTGTTCGCCGAACTGCACATCGCCTGGGACGATGCTCTGGCGGGCAGCCCGGCCCCGGCGGAGGGCGCGGCACTGGCCCAGAATGCCCCGGCCAACGTGCGGGTGTACCCCGGTGCCGACGAGGTGCTGTCGATGCTGGCCGCCCGCGCCCTGGCCCCCGCGCCCAAAACGGTGCGCGTGGAATACAGCGACCCCAAGGCGGCAGAGGCCGTCATTCGCTACGAGGGCATCCCACTGACCCAGAGTGCCCGCAACCACGCCGAGGCCAGCGGCTACAGCGTGGTTTCATCTGGCACAGGCGCTGGTGGCCCCGCCGACCTGACGCTCTACGTGTTCAACGGGGGAGACCCGCGCCGCGCCGCCGTGCGAATCAGTGCCCTGCTGCGGGCTGGCCCGGTGGCGGTGGCCGACATGGAAAAGGTGAATCTGGGCAATACCCGCCTGTGGTCAGACCTGGCCGTGTTGCGCCAGCCTGCCAACCTGCGTGCCCTGGCTGCCTGGGGAACGCCCGGCAACAACATGGGCACGGCACTGGCCCACGCCAAACTGACCCTGAGTGGGGTGGACGCCGTGCGCCAGGACGCATTGCTGGCCCGCGAATACGCCAACGACATCATCTACAGCGCCGATGTGCGGGCCGCCCTGCGAAAGGCGGTGCCTGAAAATCAACTGAACACGCCGCAGGGTCAGGCGGCGCTCCTCAAGCTGGCCGCCGATTATTTTCCGCTGCGCCTGGGCCAGACGTATACCCTGGACGGCGCCGAGTTGCCCTGGGGCCGCAGCTTTGAATGGAACTTTGATCTGAAGGGCGGGTGGTAAACCACTGAGCAGACCTGGAAGGTGAACTCCTACAGTCACCTTTTGTGCTGCTGCCTTCCTACTCCTTCAGGCTCAACAGCAACGCTGCCCCGATGACCAGTGCCGCGCCCAATAACGCCGTACCCGACAGGCGTTCGGCAAACAGCCATGCGGCCAGGCCAGCAGCCACCACCGGTTCCAGGCTGGCAATCACGCTGGCGCGGGTGGCGGGCAGGCGCTTCAGGCCGAGGCTGTAGGCAGTGTAGGCGAGGTAGGTCGACAGAAAGGCCATGGCCCCCAACCCCGTCCAGGCGGCGGGGGTTTTGGCGCTGAAATCCACAAAGGGCAGCAGGCCCACTGCCCCCACGGGCAAGGCCACAGCCAGCAGCGCGGGAGGCGAGTAGCGGCCAAAAAACGCCTTGCCGTACAGGTAATACAGGCTGTAGGTGAACCCGGCGACCAATCCGAAGGCCAGCGCCGCCGCGGTGACATTCACGCCCTGGCCGCCGCCCAGACTGATCAGGGCGATGCCGACCAGCGTTCCGGCCACCGCCAGAACGTCGCGCCTGCCCAACCGTTCGTGCAGCACGGCCCAGCCGAACAGCGCCACGAACGCCGGGGCTGTGTACAGCAGCACGCTGGCCAGACTGGCGCCGCCTGCCCGCACCGCCAGTTGGTACGACCCATAAAAGATGCTGACGCCCGCGATTCCAAAGGCCGCTGTGATCCAGAAATCGCGTCCACGTGGCAACGGCGCGCGAATCAGCGCGGCATGGAGCGCAAAGAAACTGCCGCCCAGCACGGCCCGCCAGAAGGCCACTTCCAGTGCGCCCACGCCCGCCCCCTGCACGTTCTTGCCAAAAATTCCCAGCAGGCCCCACAGGCAGGCTGCCGTCAGGATCAGCAGTGGGGCCGGGATGTTCTGGCTCCAGCCCGCTGCCGGGGCTTTGGCACGGGTGCCGCCTGTCATGCGGTGCGGGCCGTCATAGATTGCGCCTGCGCCACACCAGCACCGTTGCCACAATGGTCAGCAGCAGGCCCACGCCGCCCACGCCAGTCAGCAGGAGCGTGCGGCTGTCACGGGTTTCTCCAACGGGGGCCAGCGTCGCCAGCGTGTAGGCCGCCATATCGTCGGGAGCCGCCAGCACGTCTACCGGAGCCGGAGCCCCAGCCCGGCCCACCTGAAGCGCTGAGGTGTCTGTTCCAGTCGAGGGCCGGAGGATGCCGTCTGCGCTGAGGGGGGAGTACACGCTGCTGGTGACCCAGTAGGCGTACTGGCCCGCTGGAATGACCGTGTCGATGACCAGCGTGGTTCCCTCGATCTGCACGCTGGGGGCCGCCATCGGCACAGGCTTCTGGTTCTGCCCGGTCGTTTGCTCCACGGGCAAGCCTTCCAGCGTGGCTCCGGCTCCGGTGACCCGCACGTGATACTGCCAGCCGCCCGCTCCGCGTACATTCAGCCCCAGATTTCCCAGGGTGCGTATGGTGCCCAGCGGCGATTTCACAAAAATATCCGTGACCCCTGCCGAAAAGCCGGAGGGCAGCCCCCACGGATTTTCTATGCGGCCCAGACCGACGCTGAAGCGCATGCCTCCAGAGGTCTTGCCTGTGCCCTGAAGCAGCCTGGCCTGGGCCGCTTTCCCCAACGATTCGGCCCGAAATTCGCGCAGATCCACGGCGTCGGCGCTGATGGCGGGGCGAGTCGGCAGCACATAGCCGCCGTCGCCACGGGCATCACCTGCGGGATCCGGATAAGAGAACAGGGCAGCGAACAGCATCGGCACAGACAACAGCGGGGCAGGCAACAGCACGCGCTGAAGTATAGATCAGGGCAGGGTCAAGAACGGAGCGCGCGGTCGAGCTTTCCCCTGGATTTGCAGAAGGGGGAGCCCCGACGCCTCTTCAGGCCGGATGCTTGCGGCCAGCGTGCCCCTTTCGGCTCCGTTTTGGCTCCCTCCATCTGGCCGTTTGCCCTCTGCCCAATCATCAACTCACCAAAGATGTTTCTGGCGGCGTTGGTCAACGGTGTGTCTGCACGGACACGGGGGAATCAGACAGATGTGTTGAATGTAAAGCCACGGTCAGCTGGCCCGCATTTGTTCCACAAAACGGGGCTTACACTGTGGGGGTGAAGGGCTTACGCGAGTTCATCGATTGGTTGCGCGAAACGCTGAAGGGCGCTGTCCAGCCTCCCCGTCAGCTGCAACCTGTCCCGATTCCCGTGCGCGTCCGCGAACGCCGCTGAGGATCATCTTCCCTCACTTCTCTGTGGTCCACCAAACACTGAATCTCAGACGCCTACTTGCGGGTAGGCGCTTTTCGTGGGGATGTGGGGCGTGGGCTGTGGAAACGGCGGGAGGGCCGCGTGGTGTCCGGCTCCTGCCTGTCAAACGGTGTGACGTGTCAAAGGGTATCTGAAGCGGTTCTCGGTCCTGCTCGTCTGAAATCCCTTGCCCCGCTCGGCCATTCCAGAGGGTTCTGATGCCACCTGCTCCGAAACGCTGGCATGAACGTAACGCCACTGCGCTGGCAGGTTTGAATCCCCCCCAATCTGCCTGACCTTCCCGTGACCTGACTCCCCGTGTCGGGGCCACCGCCGCGCTATGCTGCCCCGCGTGTCCGGCCCGTCAAACAGCAACCCGTCCGATGTTCCGCCTACCGATCTGCCCGGTGCGCTGCCTCTGCCGCAGCCGGAGGCCGACCTTGCCGTCCGCCCGGAAGACGTGCTGGACGCAATGACGGACGAGTACGGCATGGCCGAACTGCGGGTGCTGATCTCCGAGCGGCCAGAAGCCGAGCGGGTGCGGGTGGAACAGGCCTACATCTTTTCCCGCGACGCCCACCACGGCGTCAAGCGCAAGAGCGGCGAGCCCTATATCACGCACCCGGTGGCGGTGGCGATCATTCTGGCGCGGTTGGGGATGGACACCGACAGCCTGATGGCGGGTCTGCTGCACGACACCGTAGAGGACGTGGAGGGCATCACCTTCGAGCTGATCGAGTCTGAATTTGGCCCCGATGTGCGCCGGATCGTGGAGGGCGAGACCAAGGTCAGCAAGCTGAGCAAGCAGGGCAGCCAGGCCGCTGAGGTGAAGGACGCCGGGCGCGATATGCAGGCCGAAAACCTGCGCCAGATGCTGATCGCCATGACCGCTGACATCCGCATCATCGTGGTGAAGTTGGCCGACCGCCTGCACAATATGCGCACGCTGGGCAGCATGAAGCCCGAAAAGCAGCAGCGGATCGCCCGCGAAACGATGGAGATTTTTGCTCCGCTGGCGCACCGCCTCGGCATCGGGCAGATCAAGTGGGAACTGGAAGACCTCAGCTTCCGTTACCTGCAACCCGACGCCTACGAGTACCTGCAAACCCGCCTGAGAACCAAGCAGGAAGAACGTGACGCCCTGATTCAGAGTGCAGTGGCGCAACTGAACGAGGCGCTGGAAGACGACCTGGAACTGCCGGAATGGGTCAGCGACATCGATATTTCGGGCCGCAGCAAGCACCTCTGGAGCATTCACAACAAAATGCAGAAAGAGGGCAAGGCGCTGGAACAGATTTTCGATCTGCTGGCGATCCGCGTGATCCTGAAGCCCAAAGACCTGATCGTGCCGCCGGGAACCGACGAAAAACGCCGCGAACGGGCCGAGCAGACCCGCGAAAAACGCATCTGCTACCACACGGTTTCCATCGTGCATTCCATGTGGACGCCGTTACCGGGGCGCTTCAAGGACTACATCGCTGTGTCCAAGCCCAACGGCTACCAGAGCCTGCATACCACCGTGATTACCCAGAGTGGGCAGCCCATAGAGGTGCAGATTCGCAGCCTGAGGATGCATGAGGTGGCCGAATACGGCGTGGCGGCGCACTGGATGTACAAGCAGGGCGCACAGTTGGCGCAGCGTGACCGCGAGAACTGGATTACCCAACTCCGCGAGTTGCAGAACGAGATCAACGACGCCAGCGACTACATGGACGCCGTCAAAACCGACATCCTGAGCCAGCGCGTGCGGGTGTTCACGCCCAAGGGCCTCGCCATCAGTTTGCCGGTGGGCAGCACCGCCGTGGATTTTGCCTACCATATTCATACCCGGATCGGGGAAACGACGGTGGGGGCGCGGGTCAACGGCTCCATCGTGCCACTGTCTCATAAGCTGGGCAACGGCGACATGGTACAGATCGTGACCAGCAAAAACGGCCATCCCAGCCGAGACTGGCTGAATTTTACGATCACCCGCAGTGCCCGTTCCAAAATCCGCCACCACTTCCGCACCCAGGAGCGCGACGAGGCGCTGAAGCATGGGCACGACCTGCTGGAGCGGTATCTGCGCAAGCGGCAACTGGCCGTGCGCCAGCTGATGAGAACGCAACTGTTGGAAGACGCCACCCACAAACTGCTGGGCACCCGCAACCCGGACGATCTTTATTTTGCGCTGCATTCCGGCAAGCTGACGCCCAGTGTGGTGGCCCGTATTCTGTCGCCCAGTCTGGCGCAGGAACAGGCTCCGGCAGGCCCCAGCAAACGCGGCCCTGTCACGCCCCGCACGCCCGAACCCGGCGGCGTGTATGTGGAAGGCCTGACCACCTCCAGCAAGTTGTCTCAGTGCTGCAATCCT
>JAQBPF010000204.1 GCA_028287665.1 Deinococcus sp.
GCCGCCTGACCGAAGCCGTGCGCCGTCAACCGTTCAGCGTGATCCTGCTGGACGAAATCGAGAAGGCCCACCCAGACGTGTACAACACCTTCCTTCAGGTGCTGGACGATGGCCGCCTGACCGATGGGCTGGGCCGCACCGTGGATTTCCGGCGCACCATCCTGATCATGACCAGCAACACGGGTTTCAACGTAAACCCCACCGCAGGCTTCAGCCCGATTACGCCCGACAACAACGCCCCGCTGCGCCAGATTTTCACGCCAGAATTTTTGGACAGGCTGGATGAAGTGATCCGCTTCCGTCCTCTGGGAGAAGAAGAACTGGTGCGCGTGGCCCAGCAGTTGATGGGCGAGATGCGCGAGGAACTGGCAAGCCGTGAACTGACGGTGACCTTCGATCCGGCCATTGCCGCATGGTTGGTCACCAAGCTCAAGGCCCGCAGCCCCAAGCACGCGGTGGGCAGCAGCCGCCAACTGCGAACCCTCGTACGTGAGGAAATAGAAGATCCGCTGGCAATGGAACTGATCGGCAGCACGGGCGAAGAGCTGCGCGTGGTGCTGAGCGACGGCACTCTGCAATTTGAGCGCGGAACGACTGCACCGCCGCAGATTCTGGCGTAAGCAATCGCAAAACAGAGGGCAGACGGTGAGGGTGGGCCGTCTGCCTTTTCTCATGCCCAAAAAGTCAGTTACCGTGAACCATGTCGATCTTCTATCTGGGGTTGGCCGTCTTGGGATTCGTCGTTCCCATCTCTCAAATCGTGCCTTGGCTGGCCGAACATGGCCTGAATCTTCCGCTGGCGGTACAAGAAATCCGCACTTCACGTATCGCGACGTTCGGTTTGTGGGACGTGATCTTGTCAGCGGTGGCTGTCGTCATTTTTGCGGCTGCCGAAGGACGGCGCGGCGTGCGGCTGTGGTGGATGGCAGCGCTGGGGGCCGTGTGCGTGGGGCCATCGTTTGGATTACCGTTGCTGCTGTATTTCCGAACACGCCGCGCCGCCTGAATCTCCTCTCCTCCATTCCCACTTCTTGCCCAGTCTTCCCGGCCCTCATGCAATAAGATAGAGGTTATGACGAAAAGTATCGCCGCATTTCAAGACGAACGGGGCCGCATTACGGGCTGGCCCTCAGACCGCCGCCGCGCCCACCAGCTCGCTATTCTGGACTACTTCACGGGGCTGTTCGAACCCGGCGTGTCGTACACCGCCGAGCAAGTGGATAAGATTCTGAGCGACCACAGCAGCGCCGAAGATATGAGCGTCTTTTTGACCGAATTGGTGGAAGGCGACTACCTGGCCACCAAAGACGGGCTGTACTGGCGTGCCGATGCCCGCCCCGGCGCACTGACGGCGAGTGAATAAAAACGGCGTTCCAGACGTTGCTCCAGCCGTACAAAACAGAAATTTCAAGGCTTCCATGTGTTTCCCACTGACCTCTGACCACTCACCACTGACTGCCTGTAGGAACAACCGCTGTGGCTAAAGTCACCACGCGCTACGTGTGCAACAGTTGCGGCTACGCGTCGCCCAAATCTTTGGGCCGCTGCCCCAACTGTCAGGCATGGAATTCTTTTGAGGAAGAAGTGCCGAGCGTGGTGGGCGGCAAGGCCAGAGCGGGCGGTGCGGGTGGGTACGGCGGCGTCAGCGGGGGCAAACTGACGGCCCTGAGTACGGTGGGGCGACGTGAAGAACCCCGCACTTCGTCGGGCATTCCAGAGCTAGACCGCGTGCTGGGCGGCGGATTGGTGGCGGGCGGCGTAACCCTGATGGGCGGCGAACCCGGCATCGGCAAAAGTACGCTGCTGCTGCAAGTGGCCGACAGCCTCAGCCGCAGCGGGCGCAGTGTGCTGTATGTGGCGGGCGAGGAATCGCTGGAGCAGATTCGGCTCCGTGCAGACCGTCTGGGCGTGACGGGCGACATTCAACTGACCCGCGACACCCGCGCCGAACATATTGCCGCGCTGATGAACGAGCATAAGCCTGCGCTGTGCATCGTGGATTCCATTCAGACGGTGACAGTGGAAGGCGAGGGCGCTCCGGGCGGCGTGGCACAGGTGCGCGACGGCACGTCTATGCTGACCCGCGCCGCCAAGGAAACTGGAACCGCCACCGTGCTGGTCGGCCACGTGACCAAAGACGGCACGGTGGCTGGCCCCAAAGTCATGGAACATATCGTGGATACCACCGTTTTTCTGGAGACGGTGGGCGCATTCCGCCTGCTGAGGAGCGTCAAAAACCGCTTTGGGCAAGCCGGAGAACTGGGCGTGTTCGAGATGCGCGGTGAAGGTCTAATTGCCGTAGATAACCCCAGCGCCGCATTCCTGGCCGAACGGCCTGTGGGTGTGCCGGGTTCCGTGGTGGCCGCCACCATAGACGGTCAGCGCCCCATGCTGCTGGAAGTGCAGGCCCTCGCCTCCAAAACGCCCTACCCCAACGCCCGCCGCGTGGTGGTGGGCCTCGATCCGCGTCGCGTAGATGTAGTTTTAGCCGTGCTGGAGCGCCGCCTTGACCTGACGCTGGGCGGGCTGGACATTTACGTGAACCTCGCGGGCGGCCTGAAAGTCACCGATCCGGGCCTCGATTTGGCTGTGGCCTTGGCCGTGTATTCGGCAGTCGTGGGCCGCGCACTGCCCGGCAACGTCGCCGTATTCGGAGAAGTGGGCCTGGCGGGCGAGGTTCGCAGCACCCAGGGCTCTATTCGCCGCGCCGAAGAAGCCGGACGCGCAGGCTACACGCAGCTTGTCATTCCGCCGGGGCTGGATGGGCGCGTGGGCGTGAAAAGTGTGGAGGAAGCGGTGAAGGCGGTGTGGAGCGGCAGTCAGAAGTGACCTGAACCTTGCTCAGGTTCTCGTGCTCAACTGACATATCCAGTCATGATGTTTGACTCCATAACGAGAGCCGCCGCCCAAGCATCAGGCGGTGGCTTTCGTTTACTTCTCCCCTACTCCCTTTAGTTCAGCACTCCAGTTTCAAACTTAAATCGTCCGTCCCTGAAATCTACGTTCAGCACGCTGCCGTCGGGCAGGTGGCCTTGCAGGATTTCGCGGGCCAGCGGGGTTTCTATTTCGCGGGCAATGGCACGCTTCAGGGGCCGTGCGCCGTAGGCCGGATCGTAGCCCAGGCGGGCCAACTGGTCTTTGGCGCTGGGGCTGAGGTGCAGGGTCACGCGGCGTTCGGCGAGGCGGCCCACCAGGCCGCGCAACTGAATATCCACGATCTTATGCAGGTCGGCGGCGGTGAGCGCGTCGAACACGATGATGTCGTCCACGCGGTTCAGGAATTCGGGGCGGAACTGGTCTTGCAATTCGCCCAGCACAGCGTCACGGATGGCGTCGGCATCCTCGCCTCTGGCCTGCGCCTCCAGAATCAGTGGGCTGCCCACGTTGCTGGTCAGGATAATCAGGGTGTTGCGGAAGTCCACGGTGCGGCCCTGTCCATCGGTCAGGCGGCCATCGTCCAGCACCTGCAGCAGCACGTTAAATACGTCTGGGTGGGCCTTTTCGATTTCGTCGAACAGCAGCACGGCGTAGGGGCGGCGGCGCACGGCCTCGGTCAGTTGGCCGCCTTCCTCGTAGCCCACATAGCCGGGAGGCGCTCCGATCAGGCGGGCCACGGTGTGCTTCTCCATGTACTCCGACATGTCCAGCCGCACAATCGCGTCGTTGGAATCGAAGAGGAATTCGGCGAGGGCGCGGGCCAGTTCGGTCTTACCGACGCCCGTTGGCCCCAGAAACATGAACGATCCCAGCGGGCGGTTCGGGTCATTCAGGCCAGCGCGGGCGCGGCGAATCGTGTCGGCCACACTGACGATGGCGCGGTCTTGCCCGATGACCCGGTTGTGCAACTGCTCCTCCAGGCGCAGCAGCTTTTCGCGTTCGCCTTCCACCAACTTGCTCACCGGAATGCCCGTCCAGCGGCTCACCACAGCGGCAATGTCTTCTTCGGTGACTTCCATATGGGCAAACTCCGCGCCCTTCAGCTTGCGCTCCAGCTCCTGCACTTCGCGCTCCAGCTGGGGCAGCGTGCCGTATTCCAGCTCGGCGGCCTGCTGCAAGTTGTATTCACGCCGCGCCTTTTCTATAGCGGTTCGCACCTGATCCAGCGCCTCGCGTTTTTCGCGCAGCACGGCCACTTCCTGGCGTTCGCCCTCCCAGCGGGCGCTCACGTCGCCCAGTTCGTCGGTCAGGGTTCGCAGGCTGCCTTCTATGTCTAGCAATCGGTTCTGAGAGTCCTGATCCTTCTCGCGCTTCAGGGCCTCGCGCTCAATTTCCAGTTGCAGTTTGCGGCGCTGCAATTGGTCTATCCGCTCCGGGCTGCTTTCCAGCGCCATTCTGAGGCGGGCGGCTGACTCGTCGATCAGGTCGATGGCCTTATCGGGCAACTGCCGATCCGTGATGTAGCGGTGGCTCAGTTGCGCGGCGGCCACCAGCGCGGGGTCGGTAATTTCGACGTTGTGGTGCACCTGATAGCGTTCCTTGATGCCGCGCAGGATGGAGATGGTGTCTTCCACGCTGGGTTCGGCCACAAATACGGGTTGGAAGCGGCGCTCCAGTGCCGGGTCTTTTTCTATGTCGCGGTATTCCCCCAGCGTGGTCGCGCCGATCAGGTGCAGTTCGCCGCGTGCCAGCGCAGGCTTCAGCATATTGCCCGCATCGGGGCTGCCCTCGGTCTTGCCCGCCCCCACGATGGTGTGAATCTCGTCTACGAACAGGATCACTTCGCCTGCCGAGGCGATCACCTCGTCTATGACGCCCTTGAGCCGTTCCTCGAACTCGCCCCGGAACTTGGCCCCCGCCAGCAGGCTCCCCATCTCCAGCGATACGATGCGCTTGTTTCGCAGGCCCTCCGGCACGTCGCCCTTCACGATTCGGATGGCGAGGCCCTCGGCAATGGCCGTTTTACCCACCCCCGGCTCACCGATCAGCACCGGGTTGTTCTTGGTGCGGCGCAGCAAAATCTGCATGGCGCGGCGAATTTCTTCATCGCGGCCAATCACCGGGTCAAATTTTCCGTCACGGGCACGCTGGGTCAGGTCAGTGCCATATTTTTCGAGGGCGTCGAATTGCTGTTCACTGGTTTTGCTGGTCACGGTTTTTCCTTTGCGCTGTTGTTGCACGGCGGTGTTCAGGTCGGCCACACCTGGCAGCCCCGCAATTTTAGACTCGCCGCGCAGGGCCAGCAGCAGGGCGTCGGCGGCAATGAAGCTGTCGCCCAACTCCTTTGCGGTGGCTTCGGCGGCACGGAAGGCACGGTCAAGGGCGGGGTCAAGGTAGAGGCTGTCGCCCGCCGCCTGCACACGCGGCAGTTTGGCAATATCGGCGTCCAGAGCGGTGCGAATGGCCTTCAGGTCGCCGCCTGCCAACGTGAGGGCGCGGGCGGCGGTGTCGTTGTCGGTCAGGGTTCGCAGCACGTGCGCGGGCGTGATGGTCTGGTGTTG
>JAQBPF010000209.1 GCA_028287665.1 Deinococcus sp.
AGGCACCCTCCATTCACAGACGGTCATGCCGCGCGTCAGGGTGCCGTCCAGTTCCACCCGCACGTAGGCCACCGCCGTATCAAAGAGTTCTGGCCGCAGGAGCCAGAGAGCGGCGCAGGGATCGTGAAACGGCATCGGTCCTGGGCGTCCGGGGGTCCGAATGCTGAGGTAGAACTCCAGATGATCGGCCAGGAGTTGGGCGCGTTCCCCCGGCCAGGAGCGCATCAGCTGCAGGTGGGTGGGATCGAACACCACCTGCCGCGTGAGGTTGAGGCCCACCATGACGAAGCGGACGCCGGAGGTCAGGACCACGTCGGCCGCCTCGGGATCTGCAAAGGCGTTGAATTCGGCGGCAGCGGTATGGTTTCCTGGACCCGTAGAGCCGCCCATCCAGACGATCTCCCGCAGCAGGCGGGCCAGTTCAGGCGCGCGCTGCAGGGCCGTGGCCAGATTGGTCAGCGGACCGAGCGCCAGGACGCGCAATTGACCCGCTGAGGCATGGGCCGCTTCAATCAGGGCCTGAACGCCGCCTTGCTCCTCTCCCGCATACCGGCCCGGGGGGAGGCTGCGGCCTACAGAAGCGAGGCCAGTGCGGCCCAGGAGATGCTGTGACGTGACCAGGGGCCCGGACAACGGGCGGTCGAGGCCGGGATACACGGGGTGGTGCAGATGAAAGAAGTCGTGGGCCCGCACAGCATTGTCAAAGGTGTGTGCAAGGGGCGCGTTGCCAGCGACAGTGCTGACGCCCAGGAGCTCGGTGTCCGGCGAGGCACTCAACATCAGCCAGCTGGCCAGGTCGTCAAAGCCAGGGTCGATGTCGAGCCACACAGGGTGAGGGCGGGTCACGGGAAGAGGGGGAGCAGCGTGCGGCGCTCCACATCGACGAGGCCCCGGTCCGACACCTTGACCTGCGGACTGACCGTCAGCGGCAAGATGGTGAGGAACAAGACGGGATTGAGATGGGTCACGCCGCCGCGCCGCAGCGCCGCTTCAATGGCTTCAAACTGCTCGGCCACCTCACCGAGCGGCGCGTCACTGATCAAGGCCGCCACCTCGAGGGGCAGGTGAATGATGTCATCGCCGCACACATACACCATGCCGCCTCCAGCGCGCTGGAGGGTGCGGGCGGCCGTCAGCATATCTTCCCGGGACTGCCCGACGACCAGCAGGTTGTGGCTGTCGTGGGCCAGCGTGCTGGCAAATGCCCCTGTCTGCAGGCCGAAGCCCCTGAGCAGTCCCAGGCCCGGCGGCGCGCTGCCCTGGCGGGTGAACACGGCGACCGCGTTGAGCGCGGAGTCATCGGGCCAGCCTCCGCGGAAAGGCACGGGGCCAGTGTCCAGGACCGTGAAGGTATTGCGCGTATTGCAGGTCAGGACGTGGGTGAGGTGCAGGCCGTCCGGGACCCTGAACTGGAGTTCTGAGGCGGCGATCTCTGGGCGGCTGAGCTGCCCGCCACCAGGCGCGGCAACAGGGCTGAATTCGGCCAAGCAGCGTCCTTGCCGGGCGACCAGGGTGCCGGCCACGTAGGTCTCCTCCACATCGAACGCCTCCCCGGGGGCGAGGACACACAGGTCAGCTGCCCGGCCCGGGGCCAGCAGGCCCACGTGCCGCAGTCCCAGATACATGGCCGGGCGCAGGCTGGCAGCGGCCACGGCGTCCACCAGGGGCCAGCCGAGAGAAGCCGCCAGATTGACCAGCCGGGACAGGTGCCCGGCCTGCAATCGGTTGGGCATCACGTCATCGGTGACCAGCAGGACCCGCGACCGGTCCGGAAGGTCCAGGACGGCCTGCACGACCTCTGCGTTCAGGCTCTTTTCCTGCAGCATCACGGTATAGCCCTTGCTGAGCTGCTCAAGCAGCTTCTGGGGGGTCGAGAGCGTGTGGTCCGAGAGAATGCCGTAGGCCGTGTAGTCAGACAAGACCAGGCCGCCCAAGGTGGGGGTATGTCCCTCCACCAGCAGGCCAGCGTCCTGCGCGGCCTCAATCAAGGCGGGCAACTGGGTGATGCCTGCGGCCAGGCCCTGATAATCCATGACCTCGCCGAGGGCCAGCACCCGGGGGTGGAGGGCCAGGCGGCGCACATCCTCCACGCCGATGTGACCCAGGGCAGTCTCCAGTTCCGCCGACGTGGCGGGCACGCACGACGGCACCGCCACGTAGACCCGCAGCGGCAGCGCCTCACTGGCCTCCAGCGTATAGGTGACTCCCGCCGCACCGAGGACGTTGGCCAGTTCATGCGGATCGGTCATGACGGTGGTCGTGCCGTGGGGCAACACGGCCTCCGCAAAGCGCCGGGGAGTCAGGAGGCTGGACTCGATGTGCATGTGGGCGTCGATCAGGCCGGGCACCACGCGCGCCCCCTGCAGGTCACGCGTTTCGAGGGCCTGCAGGTCGCTGGGCGCGTCGCCCTCTTCGACATATTGGAACCGGCCTCCACGGATGCCCAGCCAACCGGTGAAGGTGCGGTTGCGGGTGACGTCGAACACGCGGGCCTGGGTCAGCAGCAGATCGAGCATCAGGCGTCCCGCAGCGCCGCGGCGCGTTCGGTAGACAACTCGAACGTCACCTCGCTGCCTTCAGACCAGGCCGCTCCGGTGGGCGCGAAGGCTTTGACCCGGCCCAGGGGGCTCTCCAGCAGGTACTCGAGATGCTCGCCCTGGTAGGTTCGGGCCAGCACGCGCCCGGAGGTCGTGCCGTGACCCAAGGTCACCGTCTCCGGGCGCCAGGCGAAATGGGTGGCTGCTGGATGGGCGCGGCGCAGGGCGTCCGGAACGGCGGCGGCCGCCAGGATATTTTGCCAGCCCATGAAATCGGCGACGAACGGGGTGGAGGGCCGGGCGTAGACCTCTTCAGGCGTGCCCTGCTGCTCAATGCGGCCAGCCCGCATGATGACGATGCGGTCAGAGAGGGCCAGCGCCTCGTCCTGATCGTGGGTCACGTAGAGCATGGTCACGCCCAGCTCACGCTGGATCCGCCGCAGTTCTCCGCGCATGTCCAGACGCAGCTTGGCGTCCAGGTTGCTGAGCGGCTCATCGAGCAGCAGCAGGCGGGGCTCAATGACAAAGGCCCGCGCCAGCGCCACCCGCTGCTGTTGTCCGCCCGACAGATTGGCGGGCAGCCGGTCAGCGAGGTCGGAGAGCCCCACCACGTCCAGCGCGGCGCCCACCCGGCGGCGCAGCTCCGAATCCTGAACCCGGCGCAGGCGCAGGCCGAAGGCCACGTTTTCAAACGCGCTCAGGTGGGGAAAGAGGGCGTAGGACTGAAACACCAGCCCGATATCCCGCTTGTTGGGGGGCAAGTGGGTGATGTCTTGCCCCGCGAGCAGGATCCGCCCCGAGCTCGGGGCGAGCAGGCCAGCGACCGCCCGCATGGTGGTGGTCTTGCCGCAGCCTGAGGGACCCAGCAGCGACACCAGTTCGCCGTCCTTCACCTCGAGATTCAGGTCAGCCACAGCCGGAGCAGCGCCGTAACGGAGGTGGAGACGTTCCAGCAGCAGGTGACTCATACGTACCTCGACAGCCCGAGAAGACGCTCAAAGATCAGCACCAGGCCCACAGAAAAGGCGATCAACAGGGTTGAAAGCGCGGCGATGGTGGGATCGTAGTTGTATTCCATAAAGGTCAGCATGGCGATCGGAAGCGTCGAGACGCCCGGTCCGGTGAGAAACAACGAGACCGCCACCTGGTCAAACGACGTGATGAAGGCGAGCACGGCGGCGGCAGCCACGCCGCCGCGGATGTTGGGCAAAACGACCAACCGGAAGGCGGTCAGGCGTGACGCGCCGAGACTCATCGCCGCTTCCTCGATGTCGGGCCGCAGGTTGACCAGGCTGGTCGAAACCACCCGCACCACATAGGGCAGGAGCAGCGCCGTGTGGGCGGCCAGCAGTGACGGGTACACCGAGCCGCCGAGATTGACGAAGTACTGCAGCAGCGCCAGTCCCACCACCAGACCCGGGACCAGCGCTGGACTGGTCAGGAGCGTCTGCACGGCCGCTGCACCTGGGAGGCGGTAGCGGCTCAGGGCATAGGCCACAGGCACGCCGAGCAGCAGGGCCAGCCCTGTCGAGGCCAGCCCCAGCCAGAGGCTGGTCCAGAAGCTTCCCCGGAACGCTTCCACACCCAGCACCCGCCCAAACCACTGGGTGGAGAAACTCGACGGAGGAAACTTCAGGGTCGGTTCGCCCCCGAAGGCGGCAATGAACACGACCAGAAAGGGCCCGACCAGAAACAGCAGGGTGAGATAGAGCACCACGCGGGGCAGGCGGCTCGAGGTCACCGGGTCCGTCCTGTGCGGCCGCGCAACGCGCCCGCCACCGTCAAGGTCAGGGCCAGCATGATGACGCTGATGACGCTCGCGGCCGCGTAGTCGACCGTGACCCCAGCCTTCTGATACAGCAGGGTGGCCAGCAACTGGACCCGCGCGCCGCCCAACAGGGCCGGCGTCACGTAGGCCGTGATGCAGCCGGTGAAGACCAAGGTTCCCCCGACCACCAGACCCTCACGGGTCAGCGGCAAGATCACGCGCGTAAAGGACTGCAGGGACGTCGCTCCGAGGCTGCGCGCCGCGGGCACCACATCTCTGGGCAGATTCTCCATCGCGCTGATCAGGGTCAGCAGCATGAGCGGGATAAACAGTTGGGCCAACCCGATATACACCGCCCACTCGGTGTACAAGATTCGTACCGGCTCCTTCACCAGTCCAGCGCCGATCAATGTGGAGTTCACGATGCCGGTCTGACCCAGCAACACCAACCAGGCGTACGTGCGGGCCACCGGTGACGTCATCAGCGGCACAATGATCAGCGCCGTGACCAGACCGCGGTAACGCGGCGGCACCGACTGCATGCCGTAGGCAGCGGGATAACAGATCAGGGCGCTGATGAAGGTCACAACCAGCGCGACCCGGAGCGTGCGCCCCAACACCTCGAGGTTGAAACGGTCACTGAAAAAGGCGGCGTAGTTGCCCAGGCTCAGGGCGTCCTGCGCCCTTACGCTGCTGAGCAAGAGGGTGATGACGGGATACAAGAACGCCACGCCCAGAAACGCCAGCGCCGGAGCCACCAACAGCCACGGAGTCAGGGAGCGTCCAGCCATCAGCGCACGACTTCACGGTTCCAGCGCTGAATCCAGTTGTCGCGGTTGGCCAGGACGTAGGCGGTGTCCATGAAGCGCAGTCCCGCCACCTGGTTGATGCCGACAGTCAGCTGAGCGGCCACTGCTGCGGGCAGCTTGACCTGTTTGTTGGCTGGGGAGTCCACCAGGTCGAGGGCCTGCGCCCGCTGCACCGGCGTAGAGAGCATAAAGTCGATAAACTGATGGGCCGGGGCGCTGTTCTTGCTGCCTTTGACGATAGAGGCGACGTTCACGAGGCCAGCCTGGCCGTCTGACAGACGCGCCCAGGCCAGAGGCTTTTTGGTGTTCAGCAGGCTGCCCCACGCAAACCGGCCCACGGGCGCCGCCCAGATCTCATCTTGTGCGAACAGGGAAGTCAGTTGAGAAGACTGGTTGTAGTAGGTCAGCACCTTCAGTTTACCGAGCTGGTTGAAGGCGGGTGAAACGTTGCTGTCTTTGCCGCCATACGCTTTGTTGACCAGCCACACGGTGGGTGGGCCCTGGGTGGTCGTGATGTTCGGCAGGGCCACCTTGCCAGCGAGTTCGGGCCGCCACAGATCCTTCCAGGAGGTGATGGGCTTGGTGATCTTGTCGGTGCGGTACACGATACCCACCGAGTACACCGTGAAGGCCACCGACGTGCCGTCTTTGAGCGGGTCACGGGCGAAGTCATACAACTTGTTGTAGTTGGTGAGCAGCGCCGGATCCAGCTGTTCGAGCAACCCCTGACTGCTGGCCTGTTTGGCAAGGTAGTCGGCCAGCAGCACCACATCTATGTTGGGGTTGGCCCGGCGGGCCCCCAGCTTGGCCAGCCGGTCGGCATTGTTGCCCACCTCAAAGACGACGTTGCAGTTGCACTTGGCCTCGAAGGGCCGGGTGATGTTCTTGTCGATCTTGTCCTGAGCGATCCCGAATCCCGAGACCACCAGGGTGGCTTTCTGGGCGTGAGCGGCGGCGAGACTGAGGGGCAGCAGCGTGAAGAGAAGCCGGGCACAGCGGTGGATCTTCATGGGTACTCCTGGACAACACAGAGATGGGCGGCAGTTGTTGGACGTCCAACATCTTAGGCGCTATACACTCAGGCGATACGATC
>JAQBPF010000057.1 GCA_028287665.1 Deinococcus sp.
AAGAAGAAAGGGCGGGAAGAACAGAACGCATTGGAGCAGGTTGAACGGACTTGCACCGTCATTTCCCGACTGGTTGCCGGGCGTCTTGCTGCTTGGACTAAACCTGCATGACTCGGAGACAGAAAAAAAAGACTGGGCAAGGGATGAATCAGGGATAGGTTTCCGGGAAAGGGGTAACCCTGAATCTTCGGCCCAGTCGGTATCAGCGTCGGCCTTTTGGAGTCCGGCGTTCACCTGCTCAGCAGTGTAGGGAGGCGTGATGCAGAACACATTCGCCTTCTGGCCTAAAGGGCAGTAAGCCAAAGCCCTCTGCCCCTGAGACAACGCAAGAACGGCTCTCCTATGCAATCGCCGGAGAGCCGTTTCTGAAGGTGCCGATTATTCGATGGTGACCAGATAGTCGTACAGGTCAGGCCCGCCCGCGTGGGCCTCAATCTCGGCCATCGGGAATTCCTTTTCGATCCGGCCCGATAAGGCTTCCAAATCTTCCAGTGTTTTCTGTGGCCCACCAAACACCGTGATGACTTCCTGGCCGCTGTAGCCCCGGTTCAGCATTTCCAGCACGCTGTCTTCGGGGCTGCCGCCTGCCTGCATCAATTCATCGTCTTGCAGCCCGATGATGTCGCCCTCGGCAATCGCCAGTGTGCGGCCATCTTTGGTGGTGATATTGGTGGTGCGGCTGGCCCGCGTGACTTCAAACGTCGTGACTTTGGCGGCGCTTTCGGTCATCTCGGCCTTCAGGCTTTCGGCGTCGGCGTCGGCATTGAAGGCCAATGCTGCACCCACGCCCTGCCCCAGTGTGCGGGTCGGCACTACCACGGCGCGGCCTTCCATCAGTTCCATCGCTTTTTCGGCGGCCATCAGCACGTTCTTGTTGTTGGGCAAGATCAGCACTTTTTCGGCGCTCACGCTGCGTACCGCGTCCACGATGTCCTGCACACTGGGATTGGCCGTCTGCCCGCCCGACACGATGCGTGCCCCCAGGCTGCGGAACAGCTTGACCAACCCGTATCCACTCGCCACCGCCACCAGGCCCGACTTGGGCACTTCTTCCTCGGCGCGGGCGGCGGCTCCGGCCATGCCCAGGATTTCGGTGTGCTGCTCGGACATGTCTTCCACTTTGGTTTTCAGCATCCGCCCGTAGCGGCCCACCGTGGCCAGCAGCGCGTCGGGTTCGTTGGTGTGAATATGGCCCTTCACGTAGCCTTCCGCGCCCACCACCAGCAGGCTGTCGCCAAACGGCGAAACCAGTTCGCGGATTTCCTCGATGGGTTTGGTGGCCTCGCTCATCAGGAATTCGGTGCAGTAGCCAAACTCCTCGTTGTCAAACTGCTGCTGCGCGTAGCTGGTCACGTCGGGCGCTTCGGGCAGGGTGTCGCCGCGCAGGGCGGCCAACATGCCCTGCACGATGTACAGATAACCCTGACCGCCCGAATCGATCACGCCTGCCTGCTTCAAGGCGGGCAGCATTTCGGGTGTCTGATCCAGCAGTTTCTGGCCGCCAAACAGGGACTGTTCCAGCACCGTATCAATGGTGGCGGCCTTGTCGGTCACGGTGGCGGCTCCATCGGCCACGCCCCGCGCCACAGTCAGAATGGTGCCTTCCACGGGCTTCATCACGGCCCCGTATCCAGCTTTCTGGGCGGCGGCAAAGGCCGCGATCAGGGTCGTGGCATCCACCGATTTCTGGTCTTTCAGAGTTTCGGCAAACCCTTTGAGCAGTTGCGACAGGATCACGCCGCTGTTGCCGCGCGCGCCCAGCAGCGCGCCGTAGCTGATGGCGCGGGCCACGCTGGACATGACCTGTTCGTCGCAGGTATCGAGTTCGCGGCGCACCGACTGCATGGTCAGGTGCATGTTGGTTCCGGTGTCGCCGTCGGGCACGGGGTACACGTTCAGGGCGTTCACCTGTTCGCGGTACACGCCCAGCCAGTCGGTGGCGGTTCTCAACATGTGGGCCAGATCTGCCGGAGAAAGCGTCAACATCTCTTGATTCATAGGCTTATGCACGTTGTACCCCCACGGCATGAACGCGGGTGGCTTTCAGTTCTATGCCTGCCTGCCCGCGCACGGTATGCACCACGCGGTCAACAATGTTGCGGGCCACCGTGGGAATGCTGACGCCGTAGGCCGCAACGATATACAGGTCGGCGGTCAGGCCGCCCTGCGCGTCTTTACTGATCACCACGCCGTCGCTGACGTTGGCTCGGCCCAGCACACGGGACAGACCTTCTTTAAGATTCGCGGGGGCCATGCCCACCACGCCTGGAATTTCGTGGGCCGTCAGGCCGATAAGCGAGGCGAGGGCCGCCTCGGTGATATGGATGGAGCCAGTCACAGTACCGAGCAGTATACAGGGCGTGTAGATAAGGGCACGGTTGGCGGGCTAAAGAGTCTGGGGGGAGGTTTGGGCCACGGGTAGACTGTGCCGCCCGGTCCAGACCCTGCATCCTCACTGCGTCTGTGGGCCAAAAAAGATGGACTGCAAGCCTCTTCGGCCCACAGTCCATTCACCACACTTTTGCCTTATATCACTGGATCGAGTTCACCCTTGATCAGCAGTTTCATCCGCTGGCCCAGTCGCTTGTACAGCGGCGGCGCGTAGTGGGCGCGGAAATCTTTGGTGGCTTCCTCGCTGCCGATGTCGTGGCCTTCTTGGTTGGTCAGAAAATACCGGTGATCCATGATCCACAAGTACAAATCGGCTTCCGTGCGGCCCGGAAAGCGCCTCATCACGTCGTGTTTGTCTATGTTCTCCAGGATTCGGCAGTACAGACGCTTGTACCAGCTTTCCACGGCTTCTTCCCAGGTCACGGGCGGCAGGCCCTCGCGTCCGGGCTTCCGGTCCAGGAAATACTGGCGGGTACGGATATGCTCCAGCAGGCGGTCATAGCGGCCCGGCGTGGTGAACAGGATTCCGCTGTGGTTCGGCACGATCTGGTCAAGGTTGGTTTCACGCAAGAAGTGCGCGTATTCGCCCTTGATGATCAAATCCTTGAGGGTGTCGTGTTCTTCGGGCGGCACAGTCACGTTCAGTTCGATCACGTTGGCGTCGATGTATTTCTGACCCTGCCGACGCGCCACGCTGACGCGGTGGTTGCCGTCCTTGACAAAGTACAGGTCGCCCACCTTGTACACCTGAATGGGCGGCAGTTCCTTGCCTTCCAGTTGGGCACTCCGCACGCCGATCCAACGTTCGTCGAGGTGCTTTTCTTTGGGCAGATAATGGCGGTCAAACTCGCGGTAGCGGTCCACCGATCCGGTGATCTGATCGACGGGAATGGCCTGTAAGCCCAGCTGGTGTTCACCTTGAGGGCCAAGATGTTTCATCCAGTCGAAGGGCAGGAGTTCATTGGGTTCACGGCGCAAGATGCCCAGCAAGTCCCGCACATCGGCGAGCAGGCGGGCACGTTCGACTTCATGTCTGGCCTGATTGTTGGCGTGCATGGTGGTGTACTCCTCGCAGCTCTTACCTGAGTGGGCGGAACTGCTAAGACCAGGGGCAACGCTCTTCCGGGGAGAGAGAAATGGGCCCCGGACTTGAGATTAAGTATACGTGCCGTGCCCTTACCCCATCCTGACAAACCCAGGCAGGGAGGAGGCTGTCCATGCCTTCCCGTGCCAGCGCACAAAACCCCGGTCTATTGGAAGCCTTAACATAGCCCGCGCCCTGTTCAGAATTGAGGGTTCGCCTCTAGCTCAAACGCGGCAGGCAGCGTTGAATAACCCACATGCTAGGCAAGTTCTTCAAGAAACCAGACAACGATATGGGTGGGCGCGTTCCGCCCGGTCAGACCCTCACCACGCGTTTTCCGGTACTGACTTACGGCCCGACCCAGCACTACGCCCCACAGGATGTGGTGATCCGGATCACCGGCCTGGCCGAGGAAAAAACCCTGATCTGGGCCGAATTGATGGCCCTGCCGCAGACCACGCTGACCTACGATATTCACTGTGTGACCCACTGGAGCAAGCTGGATACCACCTGGACGGGCGTGCGGGTGGTGGACCTGATGGAGCACCTCCAGCTGAAGCCGGGGGCCACCCACGTCATGCAGCACAGCGTCGGCGGCTATACCACCAACCTCAGCCTGGAAGACTTCACCCGCCCCGAGAACCTGCTGGCCTACGAGTTCAACGGCGAACCCCTGGACGCCGAACACGGCGGGCCGCTGCGGATGGTCGTGCCGCACCTGTACTTCTGGAAGAGTGCCAAGTGGCTGACCGGGCTGGAATTCATGGCCGCCGACCAGCCCGGATTCTGGGAACGCAACGGGTATCACATGCACGGCGACCCCTTCAAAGATGAGCGCTATAGCAGCTGATCCGGGCGAACAACCCACTGCACCGTACCTCGTGCCCGACGTATTGCAGCCGGGCCTGACGCTGGTACTGGTCGGCACGGCCCCCAGTCAGATCAGTGCGCGGGCTCGGGCCTACTATGCCAATCCTCAGAACAAGTTCTGGAGTGTGCTGCACAGCGTCGGCCTCACGCCCCGGCAACTGTCGCCCCACGACTACGCGCTGCTGCCCACCTGGGGCATCGGCCTGACCGATGTGGCCAAACGGCATTCGGGTGTAGACGCGGCGCTGCCTGCCGAAGCGTGGGCACCGGAAGAATTGCGCCTGAAACTCCGCACCTACGCGCCGCAACTGGTGGCGTTTACCAGCAAGCGCGGCGCATCCGAGGTCCTGGGAAAATCCACCGGGCGTTTGCCTTACGGGGTACAGGAAGACCCGCTGGAAGGCGCAGAAGTGTGGGTGCTGCCCTCGACCAGTCCACTGGGCCACACCCATTTTGTGCTGGAGCCCTGGCAAGCGCTGGGAGAACGGGTGGCGGCGCTCAGAGGTTCGGGCTGACCAGTTCGGTTTCAGCTGCCCGGCTCTGGTGGGTGATTACTGCTCGGCTTCTGTCGGCAAAGCAGGCGGAAGCACCAGCACACTCAGCGCCAGGCCGCCCAATCCGGCCATGACCGCCACACCCAGCCAGAGTTCCAGACTCAGGTTGCTGAGGCCCAGCCACACATTCAGCGCCAGGTAGGGTGCCCAGACCAGCAGCGGCAGCAGGAAGGCGAACACCCGCAGGGCCACCGGGCGGCGCGGCGAGGGATCAAGCCACAGCAGCAGCGTATCCAGCACCAGGCCCAGGGCCAGCATCAGCACGGGCTCACGCCATGTTCCTGGCACCAACATCAGGGTCATCAGCAGGGTATTCAGGCCGTACATCAGCGTCATGGCCCCAAACGGCAGCCGGAAGCGCCGCAGCAGGAGCAGCACTGGAGCTGCCAGAATCAGCGCTGTCAGCAGTGTTCCGCCCAGTTCGGCCCGCAGTTGTACGTAGCCAATACCCTGCGGCGCACGTAAAAATCCCCACAGGTACATCTGCATAAAGGACGTGAAACAGAGAATGGCGGTGGTCGCCATCAATGCGGGCCAGACCACCCCAGCAGGTGCACGGCGCGGCGTGGGCATTCGCCAGGAAGCGTTCAAGGGGGCACTCAGAATCAGCACCGACCCCGTAAACAGCAGCAGATGCGTAGGCGAAAGGAGGGCTTCTATCCCCACCTCGATGCCAAAAATCGTGTGCCAGAGCAGGTCGCCCACACCACCCAACGCGAAGACAGGAACGCCCAGTGCGGCGGGCCAGTAGCCATCCGGAAAGGCGGCCACGCCGCGCCGCCCGGACTTTATGCCCTGCCAGGTCAGCCACAGCGTCCAGCCTGCCACCGCCGCAAAACCACTGTAAAACAGCGCGTGCCAGGGCGTAAAAAAGGTTTCCAGGCTTTCGCCCAGATTGTTATGCGCCCAGCCATCCACAAAAATACCGACCATCAGCCACCAGCCCAGTGCCACGGTGACCAGATTGTGTGCGGGGGTGGCCCGATCTGAGGCGGCGGCAGACGCAGCAGCAGGATGGGTGGTGGTCATAGCACCAGTTTAACCCTGTCTCAGGCGCGGTGTATCACGTTCTGGGGCTCAATTGCCGGTGTACTGAATCCGCCAGACTTTGCCTGCGCCGTCATCGGTCAGCAGCATGGCTCCGTCGGGGGCCACCACGAGGTCTACAGGCCGCCCCACCACAGTCTGACCCGCCAGAAATCCCGTCAGGAAATCACTGGTCTTGCCCGTTTTGGGGTCGATCATGATGACCTTGTAGCCGCTCTTCTGCGAACGGTTCCAGCTGCCGTGCAGGGCTGCAAACATCATGTTCTGATAGGCCGCAGGGAAGGTCTTGCCGGTATAAAACGCCAGGCCCAGCGGGGCCGAATGCGCGGTGGTCAGGGCAAAAGCGGGCGTGGCGTCCGCACAGGTGGCCGCATTTTTGCGCCCGAAGTCCTTGTCCCAGACCTGCGCCTTGCCTGCCTGGGTGGTGTAGCAGTAGGGCCAACCGTAAAATCCGCCCGCCTGCAAGCGGTAAAACCCTTCGGGTGGAATGTCGTCGCCCAACTGGTCGCGCCCGTTGTTGGTGGCATACAGCGCGTTGCCGTTCCATTCGATGCCTACCGCATTCCGGAGGCCCGAGGCATACACCTTCCCGTTTTTGCCATCAGCGTCGTACACCCATACGGCGGCGCGGCGCGGGTCGCTTTCTTCACACACATTACAGCTGCTGCCCGATGACACGTACATTTTACCGTCTGGCCCAAACTCCACCGTGCGGGTGGAGTGGCCGCCCCCTGTGGGCAGGTCCACGATTTTTTGTGGCTCGCCGCTGGCCTTCACATCGCCCGACATGTACTTGAAGCGCACCACGCTGTCGGTATTGGCCACATACAAAAACCCGTCATGAAAGGCCAGTCCGTGCGGGCGGTTGAGGCCGGAAGCGAACACTGTCTTGCCATCGGCTTTGCCGTCGCGGTTGGCATCGGTCAGCACAGTTACCGTTCCTGCGCCCTGATCTGAAACGAAGACGCTGCCGTTGGGGGCCACGGCCATAAACCGGGGCTGTTTGAACCCTTCTGAAAACAACGTGACGCGGAAGCCGTCGGGGACCGTAAATGGAGAAGGCGCCGGAGTTTGGGCACAGGCCGAAGCTGTCAGCGCCAGTGCGCCGATGAACAACAAGTTGCGAACCATATGCTTCAAGTAGAGCAAGGGTGGGTGAGAATGGCCGGGGAGCCAGCTAAATACAGGGAGAGGAGTGGGTACAGTGCACCGTGAAGGCTGCCGCCTGAGCTGTAGCTCTGGGCCCGAAGACCGGCTCCCTCTCGTCAGGCGTTTGACGTCAAATCGCGGGGGCGATAGGTGACCGCCTCGGCCAGATGCGATTCGCGGATATCGCCGCTGCCTGCCAGGTCGGCCACCGTGCGGGCCACCCGCAGCACCCGGTCAAAACCGCGTCCGGTCAGCCCCAGTTGTCGCGCTGCCGCCCGCAAAAAGGCGTCGGGGCCGGGGCTGAGGGGTGCGTGTTTGCGGAGTTGCTGGCCCGCAAGGTCGGTGTTGCGGCCTCCCTGCCGGGCCAGCATCAGGTCGCGGGCGGCGGCAATGCGGGCGCGAACGGGGGCGCTGCCTTCGGGCTCTGGCGCACGCGTCAGCTCGTCCACCGTCAATCTGGGCACCCTTACCACAAGGTCAATTCGGTCGAGCAGAGGCCCACTGAGGCGTGCGGCGTAGCGGGTGCGCTGAAGGGGCGTGCAGGTACAGGCTTTTTCGGGGTCGCCAAAGTGCCCACAGGGGCACGGATTCATGGCAGCAATCAACTGAAAACGAGCCGGATATTCCACGCTGGCCCTCGCCCGGCTGATGGTGACCGTGCCGTCTTCCAGCGGTTGCCTCAAGGTTTCCAGGGCCTTACGGCTGAATTCGGGGAATTCGTCCAAAAACAAGACGCCCCGGTGGGCCAGCGACACCTCGCCCGGACGCGGGACACTGCCCCCACCGATCAATCCGGCATCCGAAACGGTGTGGTGCGGCGTGCGGTACGGGGCGGCCAGAGTCAGCGTGCCGCGCACTGTCAGCAGGCCCGCTGCCGAATGAATGCGTGTGACTTCCAGCGCCTCCGCGCGTGTGAGGGGCGGCATCAGGCCGGGGGCGCGGCGGGCCAGCATGGTTTTGCCGCTGCCCGGAGAACCGATCAGTAAAAGGTTATGGCCGCCCGCCAGCGCGATTTCCAGGGCGCGGCGGGCTGAACTCTGGCCCTTCAGGTCGGCCAGATCGGGGTGAAGGTCGCTGGGGGCATCGGGCAAGGGCGGGTCGGTGGGAGCCAGCACAACCTGACCGCTGAGGTGGCGCACGGCCTCCAGCAGAGTGGCGGCCCCGAACACGGTCACGCCGTCGATCAGGGCGGCTTCGCGGGCGTTGCCTGCGGGCAGCAGGGCAGGCAGACCGAGGCTGGAGGCCAGGAGCGCCAGATTTACCGCCCCAGCGATAGGCCGCAGCGTGCCGTCCAGCGCCAGTTCTCCGGCGACCAGCGTGCCTTCCAGTGCCGATGCAGGCAAGAGTTCCTGCGCCGCCAACAGCCCTAATGCGATGGGTAAGTCGTACAGTGGGCCTTCTTTTCGCAGGTCGGCTGGGGCCAGATTGACGGTGATTCTGGCCGCCGGGAAGGGCAGCCCCGCATTTCTGATGGCCGCCCGTACCCGCTCCCGCGCCTCACTGACCGATTGATCGGGCAGGCCCACCACATTGAATGCGGGCAGGCCGGGGCTGACATCCACCTCCACTTCTACGGGCACAGCGTCTACACCGATCAGGGCCACACTCCGCGCCCGTGCCAGCATCAGCCGCGCCTCTGGATGGGGGCGAACAGAAATGCTGACCGCTGGAGTATCACAGCGGTCAGCTTAGTGTGCGCGTGAGAAAAAGAGCACACGCTGTATATGGGGCCGTTGGGGGGAATGAGCGTGGGTTGGCGTTAGCTGCTTTGTTGGCTGCCCGATGCACGGATATACCAGTGCGCCACGGCCCGCATCACATCTTTGCCCCCCCCATCCTTGACCGTAACATTGACGATCAATCGGGCCTTCCCCTGCTCGGCAAACTCGGCGTGGGCGGCAGGCAGGGTGGCCGGATCAATCTGGCCCTGTGCCGTAATGTCGCCCTGAGCGCGGGCCACGTAATGCGTTTCCAGCTTCTCTATCAGGGGCACGGCCTGTGCCAATTGCGCGGAAAATGCCCCAGCGAACGCCGCCCCGCTGACTGCCTCGGCCAGCAGAAACTGTGCCCCAGCGTGGATGGTGCCCAGGTGGTTGCGAAACGGCGCGGTGTCGGCGCAGGCTCCCTCGGCCCAGCCCACGCCCACATCGGTAATCTGCACGCCCACGGTGGCATTCATGGGAATAGCGTGCAGCGCGGCCTTGACCGCTTTTACGGCAAAACCGGGAAGGGCGGGGCGGGCAGAAGCGGCGGCAGTGTCAGGAGAAGTGTCAGGCTGGGTCATGGGGGAACCTCCGGGGGAGAAGTGGGGACAAGTTGGAAATTTTGAACTGAGTATAGCGGCAGATCGTGGAGTGTGGACCGTGGAAACAGCCCAAACCACGATCCACGTTCTACGATCCTTCTTTCACGTATACGGGTCTTCCAGATACCGCCGCAGCACTGCCAGTGGCGCATACGTTCCCGCGTGCAGTTCGGCGGCAACGGCCCGTGCCTGTGCCCACGTCGCTTCTGCCAGTTCCGGCGTTACCAGCCCTGCCTGTACCGCCTCTTCCAACTCCTCTATGTCAATGATGTTGGTCGCGCTCACGCCCCAGCCGCCCACTTCCGGTTCCGCGATCACATCCAGATAGAGGTCGTCGTGCCACGGCAGACCGTCCTCGCCCACGCCCTCACCCGTGTGGATGTCCACATAAAACTGCACGGGCCGCCCGTCTTCGTTCAGTTGAACCGTCAGGGCACTGCCCATCACGCCTTCTCCCGTTCCAGTGGGGTGGGCCCGCACCCAGCGGAAACCGTTGTCCAGAACCCGCATCGTTCCCTCTCCGGCGGGGCGCGGCACATC
>JAQBPF010000308.1 GCA_028287665.1 Deinococcus sp.
GTGAACCAGATGTTGTCGGCCTGGGTCACGGTGCGCCCCAGAGGATGCTCGATCACCTGCCCAACGCTAAAATCTTCGAAGCAGCGGCCTGCGTAAGTCTGGGTCATGGGTGTTCTCCCTCGCCTGAGCCTGCAGGGGACAGGTGCGCGGCGGCCGACCCAGGCCGAACACAAAGTTGACGGGCCGTCCGGGTCATGAGGTCTGGTCCAGTTCAGCCAGCACGGCGGCGGTATGTTCTCCGAGTGCGGGCACGTTGCCCATGCGGGACGGCGCACCCAGCAGGTTGTGCGGCGGCAACAGCGCCGGAATGGTGCCCACCGGAGTCTGAACCTCGGTCCAGCGGCCTCTGGCCTTCAGTTGAGGATGATCTATCACGTCTGCCACACTGTTGACGGCGGCACTGGCAATGCCTGCCCGTTCCAACACTTCAACGACTTGTGCGCGGGTGTGGCCAGCCAGCGCCCGCTCGATCTCGGCTTCCAACTCTGCCCGGTGGCTCAGGCGGGCCTCGTTGCTGCTGTAGCGGGCGTCCGAGGCCAGTGCGGGCTGCCGCAACACCTCGGCACAAAAACGTGCCCACTCGCGCTCGTTCTGCACCGCAAACATCACCTGTCCGTCCTGGCAGGCGTAGGCACCGTAGGGCACGATCATGTTGTGACGCAGCCCGGCGCGGCCCGGCGTGCGGCCCTGACCGATCACCGTATACATCGGCGGCATCATCCACTCGCTCAGGCTTTCAAGCATCGAGATTTCGATTCTGTCGCCCCGGCCCGTCCTGGCCCGCTGAATCAGCGCCGCCAGGATGCTGGCGTGGCCGTACAACCCACTGGCAATATCGGCCACCGAAACCCCCACCTTGGCGGCCTCGCCGGGCGTCCCCGTGACCGAAATGACGCCCGACTCGGCCTGAATCAGCAGGTCGTAGGCTTTTTTGTGGGCGTAAGGACCGTCCAGACCGTACCCGGAGATCGACACCCAGATCAGGTGCGGGAACCTGCCTTGCACCTCCTCCCAGCCGAAGCCCAGCCGCTCCACGGCTCCGGGGACCAGGTTGTGAATAAAAATATCTGCCCCGGCCAGAAGTCTGCCGAGCACAGCGACTCCGTCCGGCGTCTTGAGGTCCAGCACCACACTTTTTTTGCCCCGGTTCAGCCAGGCAAAATACGCCGAAACCCCGTCCAACGCGCCGTCGTACCCGCGGGCCAGGTCGCCCTCTCCGGGCCGCTCGATCTTGATGACCTCTGCCCCCAGATCGGCCAGTTGGCGTGAGCAGAAGGGGGCGGCCACCGCCTGCTCCAGGGCAATCACGCGCAGGCCCTCGAGCGGCAGCATCAGTACGACCTCGGCATACCCAGCACCTTTTCGCCCACGAACGACAGGATCAGGTTGGTGCTGATCGGAGCCACCTGATACAGCCGGGTCTCGCGGAACTTGCGTTCGATATCGTACTCGGCGGCAAATCCGAAGCCCCCGTGCGTCTGAAGGCAGGCGTTGGCGGCTTCCCAGGAGGCGTCGGCGGCCAACAGCTTGGCCATGTTGGCCTCGGCCCCGCAGGGCTGACCCGCATCAAAGAGGGCGGCGGCCTGATAGCGCATCAGGTCGGCGGCCCGCACGTTGACATAGGCCCGCGCGATCGGAAACTGCACGCCCTGGTTCTGACCAATGGGCCGGTCAAAGACCACCCGCTCCCCGGCATAGCGGCTGGAACGCTCGGTAAACCAGTAGCCGTCGCCCACGCACTCGGCAGAGATCAGGATGCGCTCGGCGTTCATGCCGTCCAGGATGTACCTGAACCCTGCGCCTTCCTCACCCACCAGACTGCTGGCCGGAATCTCCAATTCATCGAAGAAGACTTCGTTGGTTTCGTGTCCGACCATATTCTGAATGGGCCGCACGGTCATCCGGCTGGCGTCGATGGACCGCAGATCGATCAGAAAAGTCGAGAGGCCGTCGGTTTTGCGCTTGACTTCTGAGAGAGGCGTGGTGCGGGCCAGCAGCAACAGCAGGTCGGAGTGTTGCAGCCGTGAAGTCCAGACTTTCTGACCACTGACGACGTAGTGATCGCCCCTGTTGACCGCTGTGGTTTTGAGTTTGGTGGTATCGGACCCCGTCGCCGGTTCAGTGACCCCCAACGATTGCAGCCTCAGCACGCCGCTGGCGATGCGCGGCAGATATTCGTCTTTTTGCGCCTGTGAACCGTGCCGCAGCAGCGTGCCCATGATGTACATCTGGGCATGGCAGGCCCCCGAATTGGCCCCGGAGCGGTTGATTTCTTCGAGAATGACGCTGGCTCCGGTCAGGTTCAGGCCCGCGCCGCCGTACTGTTCCGGAATCAGCGCGGCCAGCCAACCTGCCTCGGTCAGCGCCCGGACGAAGGCCTCCGGATACCCTTCCCGCTCGGCGGCCAGCCAATAGTGGGTGTCGAACCGGGCACACAGGTCGCGCACCGGTTCGCGCAGTTCGGGATAATTGCGGGGAAGGCTGTTGGGGTTCACACCTGTACCTCTGGAACGGGAAACGCTCGCCTGTGAAGAGGTGCGGAGGCCGGGAGCACTCTGGAGGTCTTCATTCGAAGATGGCCCTGGGGCCCAACAGCGCGGTCCGCATCCGGTTTTTGAGGAACGTGCCGTCGCGGGGAGGCAAGGTCATGGGATCGGGAGTCAGCGCCACCTTCACCACTGCCAACAGGGGGCCGTCCAGGGTGTGCAGGTGCGTCCGCAGTTCCTCAATCTGGTCCTGTTCCGTCACGGTCACGGTGTGCACCACACCGCAGGCGCGGGCCACGCCTTCGAGGTCCACGCCAGACGCCGTATGGGTGCGCTGCGAACCCGTCTCGCCGTAGCGTTCGTTGTCCATCACCACGATGCTGAGGTTGCGGGGCTGCACCACTCCGATCGTCGAGAACGATCCGAGCCCCATCAGCGCCTCGCCGTCGCCTGTAAAGACCACCACCCGGCGCTGTGGCTGCGCGATGGCCAGCCCAAGCCCGAACATCGCCGCGCCGCCCATGGCCCCCCAGAGGGGGAAATCCAGTGCACTGTCGGACAGTGAAGCCAGGTCCCAGGCGGTGGCCCCCAAACCCGTCGTCACGATCATGTCTCCCCGGTCTCGGAGCAACTGTTCCATCACCCTGCGCCGCTGAAGCAGGCCACTCATTTTGAACCTCCAAATGCCTTGGCTCCCAACAATTTTTGCGACAGCAACACCGCCACCGGGCTGTAGGTGCTGTAGGCCAGGCGCAGACCCGCGTCTACATCGGCAGCCAGCGTGTTGGGATCATCGCTGCGCTGCACCAGAACGCCCATTGCGCCGAGGACCGCCGGGGTTGCCTGCCCCATCGGCACCTGCCAGGGATTGAACTCTGCCCACTCTCCGCGCATGGTCACCAGCATCAGCAGCGGAATCTGACAGGTCTTGAGCAGCGAGAGCATGTTGACGCAGTTGCCCACACCGCTCGACTGCATCAGGAGCACGCTTTTCTGGCCGCCCACCCAGGCTCCTGCCGACGGCGCAATGCCTTCTTCCTCGGTGCTGAGGGTGACTGCCCGCATCTCGGGGTCGGCCTGGGCACGCTCGATCAGGCCCCGGTGTCCGCCGTCCGGCACGAACGACATCAGCCTCACGCCCCCAACTTTGAGCACGTCATAGACCGCTGCCGACCATACCCCCGCCGGATTCTGAAAGGTCGACACTGGTTCGCTCATACTGGCCCTCCCAGACGCAGATGGTTCAGGCACAGGCGGTTCAGTGCGCGGCACGCGGCGGCCATATCCTCCACGTCTTCCAGAGTCCGGACCAACGCGATGGCGTGTTCGGAGACCTCCCTGCCCAGACGCGGCTCGACCAGACCGCGAAATTTGTCTTCCAGAACCGAGAGGCTGACCGGGTTTT
>JAQBPF010000315.1 GCA_028287665.1 Deinococcus sp.
AGCCTAAACTTTGTCCAATCTTTCCCCGGCATCCGGCCTACACTGAACACCAACGAGAGCAGGCACCTTCAAGGAGGTCTTATGACCGTACAAGACCCTATTCAGACCGAACAGACCGAAACCCACGCCGCCCCGTCCAACTGGCTCAGCGCCGAAAACCGCCATGACAGCGGCGTGTACAACAAGCACCAAGTCGTCATGGTGCGCGGCAAGGGTTCCCTTGTCTGGGACGAGAGTGGCCGCGAATACATCGACTGCGTGGGCGGCTACGGCGTCGCCACCATCGGCCACAGCCACCCCGACGTGGTGCAGGCCATCCGCGATCAGGCCGATACGCTGCTGGTCATGCCCCAGAGCCTGCCCAACGACAAGCGGGCCGAATTTCTGACCGAACTGGTGAGCGTGCTGCCTGAGGGCCTAGACCGCGTGTTCCTGTGCAACAGCGGCACCGAGGCGATGGAAGCGGCCAAGAAGTTTGCGATTACTGCCACGGGCCGCCAGCACTTCGTGAGCATGAAGCGCGGCTTCAGCGGGCGCTCGCTGGGAGCCTTGGCCCTCACGTGGGAACCCAAGTACCGTGAGCCGTTTGGCGACGCTGTAGACAATAAAAACGTATCGTTCGTGACCTACGGCAATATCGAGGAACTGCGGGCGGCCATTACCGAAGACACCGCCGCCGTGATTCTGGAACCCGTGCAGGGAGAAGGCGGCGTGCGGCCCGCCAACGCCGACTTTATCCGCGCTGCACGCCAGATCACCCGTGAAAAGGGTGCGCTGCTGATCATGGACGAAATCCAGACCGGATTTTGCCGCACCGGGAAGATGTTCGCCGTAGAACACTTCTGTGCCGAGAGTTGTCAGGACGCCGACGGCATTCGCTGCGGCTGTAACGTGGCCGCCGATTGCCTGGTCAAGCCTGACGGAATGACGTTAGCAAAAGCAATGGCGGGCGGTGTGCCCATCGGCGCATTCGTCATGACCGGTGACGTGGCCGACAAAATGCCCAAGGGCGGACACGGCACCACCTTTGGCGGCAACCCCCTGAGCATGGCCGCCGGTGTGGCCGCCATCCGCGCCATGAAGAACGAAGGTATGGCTGAGCAGGCCCGCGTGAAGGGCGAGTATTTCATGGAGAAGCTGCGGGCCATTTCGTCCAGCAAAATCCGTGAGGTGCGCGGCCTCGGCCTGATGATCGGCGTGGAACTGAAAGAAAAGAGTGCGCCCTACATCGACGCGCTGGAGCATCAGGAAGGCGTGCTGGCCCTGCAAGCGACGCCACTGGTCGTGCGCTTCCTGCCCCCTGTCGTCATTACCACCGAGCAGATCGATAGCGTTGTCGCGGCCTTCGAGCGTGTGCTGAACAGCGTCAACCCCCGCGCCGAGCGGGTGGCACAACTGGCAGAACAGGCCGGGGAAAAGCAGAGCGAGTAACAAGCCCTTGTCCTCCCCTTGAGGGGGGCGTTGCAAAGCAACGGGGAAATTTATCTTCCACCCCTACCTAACCCAAGCAGGACAGCCCGCCCCTCCGGCCCGCTGTCCTGTTTTCCTGTCACCCCCTTCACCTGCCCTCCACACCTGTTACTCCGCCAGTTCACGTCTGCCTGCCCCGCCATTCAGCTGATGTTGCTGTGCTGCCGAACGTGTAGCGTGCAAACTATGACGGTGATCGCTCCTGCTTCTGAATCGATTCAAACAGCCCTTCCCCCGCCCGGCCCAATTCTCTCTCCGGCCCGCGAAATGGCGAGTATCGCCGTACCTGTCAGCCTTGAAATGGTGCTGCAACTGGTGCTGACCTTCGTGAATCAGGTCATTGTGGGCACCCTGGGCGCAGTGGCGGTGGCGGCTGTGGGCCTTACGGGCAGCGTCAGTTTTATGTTCTTCGTGACCCTGGGTGCCCTGGGTTCAGGCACCAGCATTCTGGTGGCGCGGCGGGCCGGGGCGGGCGATCAGGCGGGCGTAAACGGCACGCTGACGGTTGCATTGGGCGTCAGTCTGGTGGTGGCGGGCCTGCTGACCGTGCCGATCGTGCTGGGCGCGGGGCCGCTGCTGCATCTGGCGGGCGGCGCGGAAGACGTGACCGCCACCGCCATTCCGTACATGAGGGTCGTGATGCTGGCGCTGGTGCCGGGGATCGTGGGCTGGATTCTCAGTGGGGCGCTGCGCTCTCTGGGCCACGCCCGCACGCCGATGGTCGCCACCATGATCACGGTGGTCATCGAAAGTCTGATCGCCTACGGCCTGGTGTTCGGCGTGGGGCCGTTGCCGACGCTGGGTGTGGTGGGCGCGGCGTGGGCCATCGTGATTGCCCAGACGCTGAAGGCCATGCTGCTGGCCTATCAGGTATATGGGCCGCGTCATCTGGCCGCGCTGGTGCTTCCTGCTCGCCACGCCTGGCGCAGCATCGCAGGCCCGTTGCTGACGGTGGCTGCGCCGCTGGCCTTTACCGAATTCGCGTGGAGCCTCGGCGGATTTATGTACGCCGCCGTATTTGCCCGCGTGGGTACGGTGGCGCTGGCCGCCAGCCAGATCGTCATGACCCTGGAGGGCGTGTTCATCGTGGGCAGCTTTGGCCTGATGAG
>JAQBPF010000317.1 GCA_028287665.1 Deinococcus sp.
CACGGGTGCATGGAGAAAGGCTGTGGTGGCCTGCCGGATATCGTCCGGGTAGGTGGCCGAGAAGAGCAGTGTCTGGCGCGGCTGATGACAGGCGCTGACGATCCACGCGATCTCGTCGTAAAAGCCCATATCGGTCATGCGGTCCGCTTCGTCCAGCACCAGCGTCTGGACGTTGGACAGATTGATGGTGCCCCGGCTCAGGTGGTCCCGGAGACGCCCAGGCGTGCCCACCACGATATGGGCACCGTGTTCGAGCGAGGCCGCCTGGGGGCGCAGCGGCGAGCCGCCCGTCAGGGTAAGGACCTTGATGTTGCCTTCGCCGCGGGCCAAGCGCCGCAATTCGTTGGCCACCTGATCGGCCAGCTCGCGTGTGGGACACAGCACCAGCCCCTGCACCGCCAGCCAGGCCGGATTGAGCCGGTGCAGAATGCCGAGGCCGAAGGCAGCTGTTTTGCCGCTGCCTGTCTTGGCCTGGGCGATCAGGTCACGTCCCTGCAACACGTGCGGCAGGCTCCTCTCCTGAATGGTCGTCATCTCGTGGTAGCCCAGAGTCCCGAGGTTGGCGAGCAGGCTGGCTTTTAAGGGAAGGGTGTTGAAAGGCAGGGGCGTCATGGCGCGCTGATCCCACAGCAGGCGCGGGCGGGGGATTCGGAGAAGGACATCCGTGCATTATTGACTGCCGCTGAGGAACAGAGGCGGCAGACCGCCGCCGAGGTTGAAGTGCCCGCGCTGTGGATGACCAGCTGGTCTGGCCCCTCACGGACGCGGGCTTTAGTCTGGGGAGGCGTGCCTTCCCTGGTGCCCGCCGTGCCCTGCTTTTGCTAGGAGCGGGCGAGGACACCGGGGACCCGCCTGCCGAATCTGTCTTTCGCCCACTTCACCGCGGGCAGAGGCTCGGCCGCCGCACTGCCTCAATCTCAACGGGCGACTGCCGCCCTTTTGGAGCCAGAAGATGACCCAGACCACTTTCACGCGTGCAGGGCTGCAGTTCAGCGTCACCGAACGTGGGCCAACCCACGCCGAGCCTGTGCTGCTTCTGCACGGCTTTCCCCAGACCGCCACCAGTTGGAGCCGTGTGGCTGAAGGACTTGCTGCGGCTGGGTTCCGCACGCTGGCGCTGGACCAACGCGGTTACTCGCCGGGGGCCAGACCGCCGGGCCGCCGGGCCTACCGTCTGGAGGAGCTGATGGCCGACGCGGCCGCCCTGATTGAAGCCTACGCAAGCGGCCCGGCCCATGTGGTCGGGCATGATTGGGGCGCGGTGGTGGCCTGGATGCTGGCGGTGCACCGCCCCGAGGTGGTGCAGACGGTCACGGGGCTCTCGGTGCCGCATCCTGGGGCCTATGCGCGCGCGCTGGTCAGCAGCCGTCAGGCCCTGCTGTCCTGGTACATCCTTGCCTTTCAACTTCCGGTGCTTCCCGAGTGGCTTCTCTCCCGACCGGGAATGTTGGAGAATTCGTTGCGCCGCAGCGGCCAGTCCTCCGTGGCCGCCAGGCGCGACGCTGCCGCACTGGCTGGTGCGCTGACCGGCCCGATCAACTGGTACCGGGCCCCGCCCCTGCCGCTGCGTTCAGCGCAAGGGGGCATGATCCGCCGTCCTTCGCTGCTGGTCTGGGGCGACGCCGACCCTTTCGTCTCCCGTTCGGCCATCGACCACCACGCTGCCTTTGTGCAGGGCCGCTCCCGAACCGAGGTGCTTGCAGGCGCGGGCCACTGGCTTCCCGATCAGGTGCCTGGCCGGGTCACTCAGCTGATCCTCGAACATATTCACGGGGCCTAGGAGACGGCCAAGATGCAGGAGAACGGCGCCTGTCCTGCACCCGGGCACACGGCTCATTTCTTGGGCATGCGAACTTCGAGGAACATGTTGGGCTGGAGTGACTGGTAGTCGCGGGTAAAGCCGCCGGTATAGCTGAGGCCCCAGTCGTACGTGTCGAAGCCGCCGATGCGTCTGCGGAGTTCCACCGGCTTGCCGTTCATGGTGGCGGTGACCTTGTAGGTGCCCCACATGATGTTGGCCGCCACCCAGCCCCCCCCGCTCATGACCAGTTTCGTCTGCTGCACCTTGCCCGACGAGCCGTCGGCGAGTTTGCCGATCGGCGTGAGGGTCAGGATCACCTGCGCGGGGTCAACGTCAAAGTTTCCGGCCTCCCGCTCCACGAAGACGCAGGCCAGGTTGCCGTAGGGATCGGCCTGCGAAACGGGCTTGGGTTTGAAGGTAAAGTTGCGCACGCCCCCGACGCCGCCCGGTACGGTGTCGGTGTTGTCGGGCACCAGATTGACCCGGGTGGTGTAGCCGTCGTAGGTGATCCCCAGGGTGGCGGTGACGTTGAAGGTCACGGGCGCGTTGCGGACGTCAATTTTGTAGCGCCCCTGTGCATCGGTCCGGGTGATCAGGTTGCTGTTGTACGCCAGCGTATTGTCAGCCACGACTTCCACACCCGGCAGAGGCACGCCCTGGGCGTTCACGACGGTTCCGGTGATAAAGCCCCGTTGCGCGGCGGTGGAACGGGCCGGGGCGGCCGTGGTGGGGGTGGGCGCCGCTGCCGCAG
>JAQBPF010000378.1 GCA_028287665.1 Deinococcus sp.
GTGGCGTTGGCCCTCCGCGAGCATCCCACACCTGATCTGGGCGGCAAGGCCGATACGCGCACCTTCACCCGTGCCGTCCTGAACGCAATGGGCAGCCCTAGCGTCGGTTGACCCCGTGTTGGTTAACCCCAGCGCCAGCTAAGCAGAGTCGGTATTGAAAATGGGGCGAAGGCCAAGTGCTTTCGCCCCGTCCTTGTTTATGGCCGGTTTTCCAAGTCTCGAACGCGGTTTTCCAGAGTTTCCATGCGGGTGCGCTGGCCGCCGTTGCTGGCACGCCCAATCAGTTTGATGACCAGCATCACCACGCCGACGATGACGGCAAGCATGGTCAGGATCACGATCAATTCAATGGGGCCAAAGTCGGGCATGGTTATAGTTTAATTGCCTGACGGTCAGGTATCAGTAAGACCCCACACTACGTCTCTCAATTGAGGAATCCCACCATGACCGAATACCGTGATACCGCCTATGCCGCCGCTTACCTCGCCATGCAGGACGCCATTCCTCAGCGGGAGGTGGGCGAGCGGCTGCTGCTGGATTTCTTGCCCACGCACACCCGACGTGTGCTGGATGTCGGCTGCGGCGATGGGCGATTGATGGCGCTGGCCCAGACCCGTTTTCCGGGAGCAGAAGGCGTGCTGCTCGATCATTCTGCGGCCATGTTGGACGCCGCCCGCGCCCGCAAGTGGTCTGCCCCAGTGGACTATGTAGCCCACGACCTCAGCCAGCCTTTGCCCCCGCTGGGCACGTTCGATGTCATCATCAGCGGCTTTGCCATTCACCATCTGTCTGATCTGCGGAAGCGCGGGCTGTACACCGAATTGCGCGGCCTGCTGAATCCCGGCGGCCTCCTGCTGAATCTGGAGCATGTCGCCAGCGTGGATGCCCACGAACATACCCGCTTTCTCGACCTGTTGGGCGGTAAAGAAGACCCCAGCAACCAGCTTGCGCCCGCGTGGGATCAGGTGGCGTGGCTGCGTGAATCAGGCTTTGCACGCGCCGATGTGGTCTGGAAATGGCTGGAACTGGCGCTGATCGTGGGCTGGACGGATTGAGGCAACTGCGCTTGCAGCCGCGCCAGACTGGGTGCATCCTGTCCCCATGACTCAACCCGCATCCGTGACGTTCCCCGCACCCAAACGCATCCCTTATCCCGGCGGCTGCGTGCTGGAGCCGGGGCCTTACGCGCTGGATTATCTGCTGAAGTGGCGGGCTGACGTGACTGTAGGCGGCACGATTCATGCCGATGCGCCCGTGTTTCCGTTGATCCGTTCCTTGCTGGCCGACCCCGCCGCGCATGGCGTCACGCAGGCCGAAGCGGAGGCGGCGCGGGAACGCTTTTTGGAGGTAGCGGGCGGGGCACTGACGGCAGAGGGCGGCCAGGCGGCGTGGCTGGCCAGGGAATTTGAGCGGGCTTGACTCCCGTTCCCGAATTGTTGCCTGCTTTGCCGGGAGAAGTGCTGCATGCCCGCGTGGCCCGCACCCTGCGCGACGCCGTGCAGCGCGGCGTATTGGTGCAGGGTACACGCCTCCCCGGACACCGCACGCTGGCCGCGCAGTTGGGCGTGTCTCGCAATACGCTGGTGGACGCTCTGGCACAGCTTCAGGCCGAAGGGTACGTCAGCGCGGGCGAACGGTCTGGAACCCGCGTGGCAGTGCCGCCTGCTTCCTCTGTTTTTCCTGCTGTTCACTCTCCGTTGCCGCTGAGTGCCTGGGCCACCCGCGCCCTGGCTGGCCGAATCACCGACGCGGGCGGCGTGTACGCGGTGGATTTCCGGGTGGGCCAACCTGTACCGGATTTGTACCCGGCGGGAGCGTGGGCGTTGGCTCTGGCGCGGCGGGCGGGGCAGGCCAGTTCGGGTCAACTGGGTTCGCCTTCAGATGCACTGCACGAGCCGGGGTTGAATGAACTTGGCCCGCTGGAAACCCGGCGGGCGCTGGCCGCCTACCTGAACGCCGAACGCGGCGCACGGGTCACGCCCGATATGCTGATGCTGACGGGCGGTACGCAGTGGGCATTGGACGCCCTGGCCCGTGTATTTCTGGAAGAGGGCCGGGTGGCCGCCACCGAAGACCCCACCTATCCGGGAGCGCGGGCCGCCCTCGCCGCCACCGGAGCCACACTCTTACCCGTCCCCGTTGATGAGCAGGGCATTGATCCAGCGGCATTGCCCGCCCGTGCCACACTGCTCTACGTCACTCCCGGCTGTCAGTACCCCACCACTGCCGCCCTGCCCGCCGCCCGCAGTCAGGCCGTGATCGCGTGGGCGCGGGCCTGCGGAGCGTTCATTCTGGAAGACGACTACGCCGCCGACCTGCACCACACGGCGCGGCCCCCAGCCGTGATGCAGGGCCTCGCACCCGACCGGGTGCTGCTGCTGGGCAGTTTCAGCAAAAGCCTTGCCCCTGTGACCCGCAGCGGTTATCTGGTGGCCCCGCCCGATGTGGTGCGCGTGCTGGCCGGAACCCGCCCCCTCACCGACCGCGCCCCCGGCGTGCTGGACGCCCTCGCGCTGGCCGACATCCTCTCTTCTGGAGCCTACGCCCGCCACCTGCGCCGTGCCCGCCAGAACATTCGTCACCGCCACGACACCCTGCTGGAAGCGTTGGCTGCCCATCTTCCCGGCTGGCAGCCCACCCCCGCCCGTGCTGGCCTGCACGTGCATGTCACGCTGCCGCCCCACCTGACCGAAGCCGACGCCGTAGCCCTCGCCCGCCGCGCCGATGTGGCGCTGACGCCCGCTGCACCGTTGGCTGTGCTGCCCCGTCCGCCCGCCGTGCTGCTGGGATACGCCCATCTATCGCCGGAAGCGATTCGGGACGGGGTGAGACGGATGGGGGAGAGTGGAACGTAGAAACGGAACGTAGAACGTGGATCGTGGTTCGGGCTTTTCGCCTTTTCCACGATCCACGTTCTACGATCAGCCGCTCTTTTTTCCTACATCCGGCCCTTAGACGAAGGCGCTGAGGCCCGTAATGGCCCGTCCGACGACCAGCGTATTAATCTCGTTGGTGCCTTCATAGCTGTAGATCGCTTCGGTATCGGCAAAATGCTTGGCCACGCCGTTTTCCAGCAGGATGCCGTTGCCACCGAAGGTTTCGCGGGCAAAGGCCACTGTTTCGCGGCAGCGGGCCGCCGTAAACACCTTGGCAAGTGCGGCATGTTCATCGTTCATCTCACCCCGGTCGGCCATGTAGGACAGGCGCAG